>JAGQQZ010000325.1 GCA_020425915.1 Planctomycetota bacterium
CGATGACCCTGCACATGTACGCCGACCGCAAGCAGTGGCCGCTGCAGTCGGTCTCGGTCCGACTCCGTCACAGCCACGTCCACGCCAAGGACTGCGGCGACTGCGAGGCCGACGACGGAATGATCGACGAGATCATCCGCGAGATCACCGTCGAGGGCCCGCTCGACGACGCGCAGCGCGCCCGGCTGCACGAGATCGCCGACAAGTGTCCGGTCCACCGCACGTTGATGAACGAGAAGAAGATCCGGACGAGGTTTGTTCGAGAATCGTGAAACGCTCGTGCGACGCCGGCACAGGTAGGGCAGATGGCCCGACCCACGCTCGAGGATCTGTACCGGCGGTTTCGCGCGCACCGTGACGCGAACGCACTCGCCGAGATCTTCGATCGAACTGCGTCGGAGCTGCTGCTCGTCGCGGTCCACCTGGTCGGCGACCGTGCCGAGGCCGAGGACCTGCTGCAGGGCACGTTCGTCGCGCTGATCGAGCATGCCGACGCCTACGACCCGACGCGCCCGCTGAAGCCGTGGATCGTCGGGATCCTCGCCAACCGCGCGAAGATGGCGATCCGGCGCCGCAAGCGCACCCAGCCTGGCGAACCCGGCGAACCGTTCGACGAGCGACTCGGCACGAATCCCGTCACTGCCGCCGAGGCGAACGAGACGTCCGAGCGCGTCCTCCACGCACTCGAGGGATTGCCATCGCAGTATCGCCACGTCCTCGTGCTCCACCTCGTCCACGGCCTCGGCGGAACGCAGATCGCGCACTCGCTCGACAAGCCGCCGGCGACCGTGCGCACGCAGATCAAGCGCGGCCTCGAGATGCTCCGCAGCGCGTTGCCCGCGACGCTCGCGGCGCCGCTGGCGCTGCTCGCGACCGAGGGTCGCGGTCTCGCCGCCGTTCGGTCCGAGGTCGTGGCGCACGCCGACCATGTCCTCGCCAGTGCCACACCCGCTGCGGGTGCCGTCCTCGCGACGGCGACCGCGACCGGAGGAATCCTCGTCATGAAAAAGCTCATCGCCGCGGCCGTCGCCGCGATCGTCGCGTTCGGCGCTTGGCAACTCGTCTCCGATCGGGAACCGGCGCGCGTCGAGACGCCGACCGAGGGCTC
Organism: Planctomycetota bacterium; assembly: GCA_020425915.1. GTDB lineage: Bacteria > Planctomycetota > UBA1135 > UBA1135 > UBA2386 > JAGQQZ01. Next base: position 1,109 of record JAGQQZ010000325.1, read on the forward strand.
GACCGCGAACACGTCGACGACGGCCGACTGGAAGCCGACCGAGGCCGAGACCTCGGAGGCCGACGTCGGTCGCGAGGACGTCGAGGTCCGACCGAGTCCGTCGATAGAGGCGATCGTCCGCGGCCGACTCGTCGCGGCCTGGGACGGCTCGGCTCAAGTCGGCGACCGCATCACGATCCGCGCCTCGGCCGCGCCCGACGCGCGCGGCCCGACCAACCCCGCGATCCGCGACGTCGCGGTCGGCCCCAGCGAAGCCGACGGTCGCTTCGAGTTCAGGATCCCGTTCGAACCGGCGACGCTCTACTCGATCGGCATCGTCGGCGCGTCGTTCGTGCCGATCTGGGGCTCGCTGCCGCTCCGATCGAGCGGCGTCCTCGACCTCGGCGACATCGAGGTCCAGGCCGGCCCGCAGCTCCGCATCCGCGTCGTCGACACCGAGGACGAGCCGATTCCCGACACCGTGTTCGTGATCCACTACCCGAGCTTGGCGCTCGCGTTCGAGGGCACCGGGACGACCGCGAACCGAACCGACGCGCACGGCATCCTGACGATGCCCGGCGACGATCGCGTGCCCGCGGGCACGATCGAACTCGAGGCGCCCGAAGGCTTCGAGATCGTCCAGTCGCGGCGGTTCCGGATCGTCGTCGAAGCCGAGTTCGCCGAGCCCACGGTCGTCGTGCGGCGTCGCTCGATCGACGAGTCGATCCGCGGGGTCGTCGTCGACGCGCGCAACCAACCGGTCGCGCACGCGCAGATCCGCGTCGACGGGCGGCGTTCGGAGATCCTCGAGTACGAGCACTCGAACGCCACGGGCGAGTTCGTGGTGTTCCGCCGTGCCGACGACCCCGAGCACGTGCGGCTGCAGTTCTTCGAGACCGAAC
>JAGQQZ010000326.1 GCA_020425915.1 Planctomycetota bacterium
CGCGTCTTGCCTTTGATCCGAGCGTTCGTGAGCCGAGCACCACGTCGGTCGGCTCCACGCACACCGAACGTCAAGCCGAACGGCGCTCGCGAGACGACGTCTCTCCGACTGGCCCGCTCAGTCCGGCGCCTTCTCGAGCCGATAGATCCGACCGTCGCCGGACAGCACGAGCAGTTCGCCCTCCGGCGTCTCGCCGAACGACAGGAGACCGGGGCGGCGCAGGTCGAGGTCGACGACGACGTGTTCTCCCTTCTCGCGATCTTCCTCGACGGCGGAGATGCGGCCGGTCGCGAAGTCACCGAACACGTAGTAGCCGCGCAGCTCGGGGATCGCGGCGCCGCGGTAGACGTGGCCACCGGTGACCGAGATGCCGTAGTCACGCCCGTAGTCGTGGACCGGATCGACGAACTTCTCGCGCGGGTCCTCGGAGTCGTCACGCTCGGGCGGGAAACCGTGGGTGCCTTCGCGCAGCGGCCAGCCATAGTTGCCGCCCTTGACGATGCGGTCGACCTCTTCCCATGTGTCTTGGCCGACGTCGCCGCACCACAGCTCGCCCGTCTCTCGATCGAACGAGATGCGCCACGGGTTGCGCAGGCCGTACGCCCAGATCTCGCCGCGGGCGCCCTCTCGGTCGACGAACGGATTGTCGTCGGGGATCGCGTACGGAGTTTCGTCCGTCGATGTGCGCACGTCGATCCGCAGGATCGAGCCGAGCAGCGTGCTGAGGTTCTGGCCGTTGCCGCCCCGGTCAGCGCGGTGTCCACCGTCGCCGAGGGCGATGTAGAGCATGTCGTCGGGACCGAACAGGATCGTGCCGCCGTTGTGGTTGCCCCACGGTTGTGTGAGTTCGAGGATGCGCAGTTCGGTGCCGGGATCGACCGATCGTCCGGCATCGTCTGCGGTGAGGCGGGCGATCACGCTTCGGCGGAAGTAGGGGATCCGCCGCTTGCCCTTCTTGTCGATGTAGGGTTCGCCTTCGCCGGTCTTCTCGGAGTAGTAGACCCAGACGTGGTTGTTCTCGGCGAAGCTCGGGTCGAATGCGAAGCCGAGCAGGCCCTCCTCGGGGTGGCCGTCGACCCACGGGTGGAACACGGTCTCGCCGAGGTCGAGAAACGGCTCCCGAGTGTCGGCGTCCGAATCGCGGGGGATCCTCCAGATGCGGCCGCGCTGCTCGACGACGTAGGCGTGTTCCGGATCCGAACCGACGAACTCGACCAGGAGCGGGTTCTGGAACCGGTTCTGCTCGGGGAAGGCGTTGGCGAGCTGCAGGTCGGGAATGGCCTGGCCGGCGAGCTGCGCCGCCAGCGCGAGCCCGACCGAGACGAGAGAGAGCTTCGGCATGGCGCGGATGTTCCTCGAAAGCCGAGTGGGATGGCAGTCCCTCTGGCCGGGACTTCGTGCGGCGGCCGGACGGCGAGTAAAATGCGCGGTGCGCCCGGAAGTGGCGCATGGAGACAGAGATGGAACATCGACCCAACAAGCGAGTCGAACGCAAGTCGTCGCGGACCAACACGCGCAACGTCCAACCACACGCCCATGACTCGTACCGTCACGACCGCAAGACGAAGCACGCGATCGTGTGCGACGAGTGCGGCGTAGTCTTCCACGGTGGTCGCTGGTATTGGGGAGCGCCGCCGCTCGGCGACGAGGAAGGTGGGCTGTGCCCCGCGTGCGCACGCATTCGAGATGGATACCCCGCGGGCTCGATCGAGCTGAAGGACGTGCCAGATACGTTGCGCGACGAAGTGCTGCGCATGATCCGCAACGTCGAGGATCAGGAGAAGGACGAGCATCCGCTCGAACGACTCATGGAAGTCGAGGAACGCGACGGCATGCTCGTCGCGACCACGACGGGCACGCACCTGCCGCGCTGCATCGCAGGGGCGTTGCGTCGTCGGTTCCACGATGGTGTGGCGATCCGGTATCCGGACGGTGAGGGACTCGTGCGCGTGATGTGGGAGGCGTAGGAGGGTTGGACGGATTGACGAGCGGTTCGGCATCTCGGTGTTCGTCGCGCGCTCGCCGATCCGTCGCTGTTTGCGGTGGGGGGTGTCCTGCGTTCGGAGCTTCGAGCGGTCGGTCGGCGAAGCGCACGAGTTGTTCGTCGAGCGGCACGCCGACCTGGATCGGATCGCGAGGGACCTCGTCCGGGACGGTTGGTCCGACGGTCAATCACCCGGGGAGTTCGCGTCGGCGCTCGGACGAGTCCGATGGGTGCGGGTCGACGATCGCGACGGAGTCGTTGCGTTTGGTTTGTGATCGACGAACGACGCATGCCGCTGCGAAGCGAGTTCGTCGCGTTGGTGTTCTGTGTCGAGTTGCCCGAAGAGGAACTCGACGAGCCGTACGACGCGCATGCGGAGCTCGAGCAACTCGAGCAGAACTGATGCGTGTTGTCGCGGCGTGACACGTCGTCGCGCA
>JAGQQZ010000327.1 GCA_020425915.1 Planctomycetota bacterium
GCGCGCAGCAGCCCGTCGAGGACGCGCTTCTCCTCGATCGGGTTGCCGATCTGGACCGCGCCCGCGCTGACCGTCTCGCTCTCCTCGTGCAGTTCGGCCGACGAGAACGTCGCCCCGTGGATGCCGTCGCGTCCGGTCCGTCCACCGATGCTGACGATGACGTCGCCCGCGTTGGCCTGCTTCGCCACCTTGTCGCGGGGGATCATGCCGACGTTGCCGACGTAGACGAGCGGGTTGCCGACGAAGTCCGGATCGAAGTGGACCGCGCCGTGCACGGTGGGGATCCCCATCGGATTGCCGTAGTCGCGGACTCCCGCGACGACCCCGCGCAGGATGCGCTGGGGATGCATGCAGCCGTCGGGGACGTCCTCGGCGCGCATGTCGAGGGGAGCGACACAGAACACGTCGGTGCTCGCGACCGGGCGCGCCGCGAGGCCGGTTCCGAGCACGTCGCGGATGACGCCACCGACGCCGGTGCCGGCGCCGCCGAACGGTTCGATCGCCGAGGGCTGGTTGTGCGTCTCGACCTTGATGCAGACGCAGTCGTCCTCGTCGAAGTCGATGACGCCCGCGTTGTCGACGAACACGCTGACACAGAACTCGCGCTTCAGGTCGTTCGTGACGCCGGCAATCTCGGTCTTGAGCAGGTTGTCGATCGTCTCCGAGCCGAACTTGATCCGACCGGTCAGGGTCTTGTGCTTGCAGTGCTCGGACCAGGTCTGCGCGATCGTCTCCAGTTCGGCCTGGGTCGGCTCGCGCCCCTGGCTCTCGTAGTGGCGCTGCACGGTCTGCATCTCGCGCAGATTCAACGCCAGGCAGGCCGACTTGCTGAGTTCGACCAGGGCCGCGTCCTCGAGGGAGCGGATCGCGACCTCGTGCACGTCGAGATCGGGCTCCCCACCGGCGCCGGGTAGGCCGGCGGGTGGACCTTCGGTGGTGACTTCCTGGATCACGTCGTTCGCGAGTGCGGCGGACGCGGCGCGGCGCAGTTCGTCGGGTCGGACCGAGTCGGTGACGCGATAGCCGACCCAGGTGCCGGTGGGCACGACCTCGAGGCCGCAGTCGGCGAGTGCCTGCTGGACCGAGTGGGCGACCTGGTCGGTGACGCCGGGGCGGGGCACGACCCTGACTTCGCCTGGCCGTGCCGTCGCGTCCTCGTCCGGCGCGAGGATCTCGGCCTGTTCGGAGACCGGGTCGGTGAGGACCTCGCGCGCGAACCGCTCGACCTCGGCGCGGCCGAGCGCAGCGCCGAGGAGGTAGCCGCGGTGGGAATGGACTGGCCCGGCGAGGGCGAGCCCCGCGTCGATCAGCGCGTGTCTCGCGGCGTTTCCGGCGGGATCTGGGAGGCCATCACGGAGCCGCACTTCGACGCGCCATGCTTGCATGCGCGCAGAGGATGGCACACGTCGTCGTCGTCCGCACGGGGTTTTTCGCGGCCCGACGGGCCGCGATTTCGGCCGCCCGTTCGGGCACCGGCGCGACGGCTTGGTAGACTCCTCGTTCGACCGAACCGAGGTGATCCGTGCCGGAAACCAAGCCTAGCGAAACCGTCCAAAACGGCCTGGCCTTCGAGCGTCCTTTGCTCGAGATGCAGGAGAAGATCGACGAGCTCGAACAGCTCGCGCAGACGACCCACCTCGACCTGCGAGGCGAGATCGAGGCGTTGCAGGCCCAGCTCGAGAAGCAGACCAAGGAGGTCTACAAGAAGCTGACACCGTGGGAGATGGTCAAGGTCGCGCGCCACGCCGACCGGCCGTTGACGTCGGACTACATCGCCTCGTTCGAGGACTTCACCGAGCTGCACGGCGACCGGACCTTCCGCGATGACCCTGCGATCGTGACCGGTCTCGCGACGTTGCGCGGCCGTCGATTCATGCTGGTCGGCCACCGCAAGGGCAAGAGCGTCAAGGAGCGACTCGCCTGCAACTTCGGTTGCGCCCACCCCGAGGGCTATCGCAAGGCCCTCGCGAAGATGAAGCTCGCCGAGAAGATGGGTATCCCGATCGTGACCTTCGTCAACACCCCCGGGGCCTACCCCGGGATCGGTGCGGAGGAACGCGGTCAGGCCTCGGCGATCGCGCGCAACATCCTCGAGATGTTCGAGCTGAAGGTCCCGATCATCGTCCTCGTCATCGGCGAGGGTGGCTCGGGAGGGGCGCTCGGGATCGGCGTCGGTGATCGCGTCGGGATGCTGCAGTACTCGTACTACTCGGTGATCTCACCCGAGGGGTGCGCCGCGATCCTCTGGAAGAGCGGTGAGAAGGCGCCGGAGGCGGCCGAGGCGCTGAAGTTGACCGGACCGGACCTGCTGAAGTTCGGTCTCGTCGACGAGGTCATCGAGGAACCGCTCGGCGGCGCGCACCGTGACGACAAGGAGATGACGCGTCGCGTCGCGGACAAGATCTGCGAGTGGATCGACGAGCTGCAGGCGATGCCGACCGACCAGCTGCTCGAGGCGCGCTACCAGAAGTTCCGCAACATGGGCAAGCCGCCCCGGACCTGATCTCGGTAGGAGTCGGGGCGATCTCCGCCGGGAGTTCTCGGCCGCGCCGTTGCGTTGTCGGACCGAACCCGTTTTGGAGGCTCCGATGACTTCGATCAAATCCGTGCTCCTCGCGACCGTGGCTTCGGTCGCCATGATTCCGGCCCTACCGGGCCAAGACACTCCTTCGACCACGGCCGAGAACAAGCCGTCGGTCGATGACCTGATCGAGAAGCTGGGGGACGACAGCTTCCGCGTCCGCAAGGACGCGACCGAGCAGCTCGAACAGCTCGGCAAGGATGCTGCATCGGACCTGCGCATCGCCGCGGAAGACCACGACGACCCGGAGGTCCGGATGCGCGCGACGCGCATCCTGCACCGGATCGAACAGGGCGACGCGGCCCCGTCGCCGAGTCCGGGACTCGGTGACCCGCTCCGCGCGCGGCGCGGCATCGGCCCGATGCCCGGCTTCGACCACGACACGCTCCGTTCGATGATCGACGAGATGTTGAACCGGCGTCTCGGACCGCAGCAACGCCTGCTCGACCGACTCCTGCAGGACGCGGACGTCGACGTCGGCATCAACGGCGTGGAAGCGAACGAGAGCGTCAAGATCCAGGTCGGTCCGGACGGGGTTCGCGTCGAGGTCGGGGAGAACGGCGACAGCAAGGTCTACGAGGCCGACGACATGGACGCGTTCCGCAAGGAGTTCCCCGACGTGGCCAAGAAGTACTTCGACACGAAGGGGTCGAAGGCTCTGTTCCGTGGCGGACTGCGCCCGTTCCAGTGGGACGACGATGACATGTTCCAGCAGTTCCACGTCGACCCCGACCTGACCCTGCCGCAGATTCGTCGCGGCGCGCGGGTCCTGACTCCGGTCGCGCCGGTCGCTCCGGATGTTTCGCGGATCCCGTCCGAAGGACGTCGACTCGGTGTGCAGGTCGA
>JAGQQZ010000328.1 GCA_020425915.1 Planctomycetota bacterium
GGCCGTAGGCGTAGGTGCCGAGCCCATCGGTATCGACGCGGACGTGCCAGCCCGTGAGAGCACCCGAAACGTCGAACTGGAGCGAGTGCTGTGCTTCGTCGCCGACCGTCCGTAGCGCCAGAAGCTGACCAGAGATCGCGTCGGACGCGGTGGCCGAACTGCCAGGCGGGTACAGCACGCAGTCGAGAGATCCGGACGACGGGTCCGGCTTCGCCACGTCCGATCCGGTGCTGGGATCGACGAACTCGGCAGCCTTCCACTTGGGCTGCGCGAACGCGGTCGACTGGTCGCAGTAGTCCGCGAGGTTGCGGAACGCAGGCCAGTCGATGTGGATGTCGATGTCGCCGCCGGGACCCGCGATGTAGTTGCGGATCATGGTGTCGGCTCTGATGTACTCGACGGCAGCCCAGCCCGGGTTTCGACCAGGTTGGTACGACCAGATCCCGTGGAACGTGTCACCGCTCTCCGGCAGGTCGTAGTACCTCTTGGTGGAGACGCCGTGAACGGAGTCCCAGACGCGCACGAGCTGCCCCTCGACCGGCGTCAGGACGTTCGGTCGGTTGCCCTGGAACCGCTCGGTGCCGCGCATGTGCACGCCCATGACGGCGCGTCGCACGTAGGCGATGGCGTTGTCCGTGCCGTGCACGACTCGGTTGAACACCATGCCCTCGGAGTAGACTTCCTGTGCTGTGTCGGCGTGAGCCGCGCTCGTGCGCTCGACGCGGATCTCGTAGCCCGTCTGGAGACCGGACGACGGCGCCGCCGTGTCCAGGCGCATCTCGACGCCTATCGCGAGCGCCTCGCGCCGGCCCACCGGACCGGTCTCGACTTCGCGCTCGATGCCCTGGATCGCCGACCACGGGATCGAGCTCGGCACACCGCGGACCTTGACCGTGAATCGCGCGTCGTAGCCATTCGGATCGACCGGCGCGACGCCCGAAGGGTCCTGGCGGTAGAGCCCCTGCGGGAACGAGACCTCGGCGCGCGCGACGGTGGACTCGGTCCCGGAGATGAACACGACGTGCGAGTCGCCGGCGTCCTCGAGCTCGGCGCCGACGGCGATCGTCGAGCGCGGCTCCTCGAAGCCTCGCATCGGAGTCTGCCACTCGTTCCCGAGTCTCGTCGAGATGCGGAGACCTCCGAGGTTTCCGGCAGACGGCTCGTCGGCCTGGAGGGCGACGTCGTTCACGAGGATGCCCTGCGGGAACAGCGAGTTCGCCGACTCGGGAACCGCGAGGTCGAGGTCCTGCTTGACCCCGCCGATCGAGTAGATGGGGCCCTCAGACAGGGCCAGAACCATCTTGAGCGTCTCCGCGTTCGTGTCCGGGTTGAGCGGCGTGCTCTCGATCGACACCATCTGTCCGCCGACCGCGTGTCGGCCGAAGACGACAGGGACGCGGAATCCAGTGCCGTAGGACGTGTGGATTCCGGAGAACCCGTACGTCGGCGACGACTCGTCGGTTGCGTCGATCTCGGATAGGTCCGGAGCGGTCAGGTACGAGATCGCGATGTTGAGCGCCGTCGAGATCAGGAACGCGGCGAAGAAGTTCGCGATGGCTGACTCGAACACCCCTGGAGTTGGCGCAATCACGATGTGCGCTCCGTCTGGAGGGCACACGTCCAGCTCGTCCACCATCGCGCACCCGCTGATCACGCTGATCGGAGCCCCGTCCGACCAGGCCGGGTCGCGGTGCTTCGCGAGGATCTGCCGGAACGACGCGCCCGTCCACGGAACCTGAACCGTCCGACGCCGGAGCATTCCGATCGTGGACTGGCAAACGTGGATCGTCAGCATGCCCGAGTCCTCCCGATGCAGTCGATGCGGTCCGCGTAGCTGGCTATACGGTCCTTCCGCACGCCGCGCTGACGCGTCGAGTGCAGCATCAGTCCGCGCTCGAGCACGAGTCCGACGTGGTTCACCTCGGCTCCTGGGCCGCGCTTCACGAACACGATGTCGCCGCGCTCCTCGTGGCCGAGTTCGACCAGCTCGAGGTGGCTGTCGATGAACGCGTGCAGATCGTCCGGACGCGCGTGCAGCCCGACGGCCCTGGTCGCCGACTCGATGACGTGCTCCGGCGTCGGGTTCTCGCGGCCGAGCCGTTGAAGCCCGATCGAAACGACGTCGCCGCAGTTGAGCAGATCCCACGGCTTGCCGAGCAGATCGTCGAACGTCGTCGCGGTCATCGGCTCACCCCCGACGTGATGCCTGGGAACGCGCCGAACAGCAGCGGGTGGAGCGCGGGCAGCCCGTTCGCGACCTCGTCCTCGCCGTGGACTTGGCAGCCGTTCGCGCCGGCCAACGAGTGGTCGCACGACGGCAGCGAACCGTTGTATCGGCAGATCGGGCCCTTGTAGACCCAGGGGCAGCGGGACTCGGTGAACCGGTCCTGCGGGACCTGGATGTCGAACAGCGGAGGCGACTCGAGCTGCAGGCTGATCGCCTCAGCGCCGATCGTGATTGAGTCGCAGGTGAACAGGAACTCGATGGCGTGCGTCGCCGAGTCCAGGTGCGCCGAGTGCACGATGCGGAGCTCGACCGGGCGGCCCTTGAACCCCTCGCCAACCGACGCCCACCGCGCCGACTCGCGCGTCACGTTCTGGAGCGCGAGCGTCGTGCTCGGCAGGTTCCCGTTCGAATTCGAGCCGATGCCCGAGTCCTCGACGTTGAACGGGTAGTAGGTGACGCCGTCGAACGTGACCGGCGCCGAGTGCTTCACGAGCGCGGCCCAGGTCGTCGCAGACGTGGTCGAGTCGACCTGAATCCGCCACAGCTTGTGCCACGGCTTGTCGTTGTGGAGCTTTCGCGCCTGCGCCAGGAGTTCGGGCGTCAGCGTCTTCATGGCCCGACGAACCTCAGCTCGAACGCCTGCATCGTGATCTCCACGACCTTCTTCCCGCGGGACGTCTCGCGCAGCGACCGTAGGTCGGCGACATACGGTCGCGAGTCAACCTCACCGTGCGGAGTGAACTGGAAGGCCGCGCCTTCGGACGTCTCCAGGAACGACATCAGCGCCGCGTGCTCGGCAGATCCGGCTGCGGTGCCGCGGTCGATCACGAACCGGAACGAGGCCCCGGACTCCGGCTTCGCGTAGCGCGGCCAGGCGATCGTCTCGCCGTCGGTCGTGCGCAACACTGTCGGCTTGTTCTCGAGGTCGTAGCTGACCGAGTCGACAGGGGATGTCGGGAGCTCGGGGAGACTGTCGGCGTCGAGCGACTCGAATCCGGGAACGAGGTAGACGTCCGCGCCTGGCTGCGGGTTCGGCGGCACGTAGGCGGCGATCCCGGTCTTCTGCTCGATCGTCCAGATCTGCGACTGACGTGCCAGCGACAGATCGCCGCCGCCGACCTGGCGGTAGACCGGAGCCTGATCCGGATTCCACTCGCCGCGGCCCTGTATCGAATTCTGCCCGACGATCTCCAGCAGCTCGGCGACCTCGTTGTCGGGCGTGTGCTCGAGCTCCGAGTCGTAGTGCACGTAGATCTTGTTCGGGTTGTCGTTCGTGCCCAGGTGCGCGCTGCCGGCGAACGAGTATTCGATGTCCGTCTTGACCTGCGACTGGATGCCGGTCTGGCTGAACGTGTGCTGCGCGACGCCGTTGAAGAACGCCACGCGAGGACGCGCCTGATCGCCGACCCACTCCGCACGGATCGGGTCAGCGACCGCGTCCGGGAACTCGAACTCGTGCTGCCGCGGCACGCCGTAGTGGAACGACGGCGACGACCTCGTCGAGGAGACCAGGTTCATCTTGTGCGCGGCGAACGTGAACAGCGCGTAGTCGATCGACGCGGTCTGCGTCGTCGTCTGTGGAACCGTCGGAGCCACCGCCTCGCCGTGGTTCGTGTCTTCGATCCCGCGAACCTCGAAGTAGTCGGTACCTTGTCCAGCGGCGAAGTTGTGGAGGTAGCTGCCGCCGATGCGGAACAGGTCACGCGAGAGCGTGGGGGTCTGGCGAGATCCGAACCCGTGCCCGATCCACTGGGTCCGAGGCGTGCCCCCGGACTGCGTGACCGTGGGAATGCATCGCCACTGGTTCGTTGCGAACGGGTAGAACGTCGCGACGTAGGCAGGCGCTGGGCCGACATCAACCGGCTGCCCCGGCTCCCGCGGCACCACCCCGACATCCCAGAAAAGCGGCCAGTAGTCCGTCCCGTCGTCGTCCGGCGACACCAACGGAAGACCGGCCCCCGTCAGCACCGCGCCAGATCCGGACGACCCAAACTGCACCGTGCTCGTCCCCTCGACGTAGTTCCACGGGATCGACTCGTCGTCGAACGTCTGCAGGTCGAAGAACGTCAGCGTCAGGTTCTCGATCATCCCGACCGAGAGTCCCGGGGCGCCGGTCGCCGTGTGCTGGTGGTGGATGACGCGCGCGTAGACGTCGAGCGGCTCCTGGTTCCCGTCGCCCATCCGCTGGACCATGTGGAACGGGAAGCCCGCCATGTTGCCAGGGCTCCACAGGTCGTTGCCCAGCACCATGTGGTGCGTCTTCCACGGGCCGACGTTCGGACCGGCGCTGTGCCAGACGATGCGGACCTCGATCTCGAGCTTCGAATTCGGGTTCGTGTGGCTGCTGCGGCCGAGGAGTCCGTGCACGATCGCGACGTGGTCGGCGTTGCCAAGGATCGCGGACGGCCGGATGGAGGCAAGGTGCTGCCACGCGCCGACGCCGTAGCCGCTCTGCTGCACGAACATCAGCGGGAACGGGAACGAACGGCACGCGGTGCGGATGGTCACACCCCACCTGCGCTTCCGCGGACGAGCTGCCGCAGCTGGTTGTTGCGCCCGAACTCGCGCATGAACGCGTCACCGACGGCGCCCGATCGGTTCACGAGCCACTGGTCTGCACCGGTGGTGTCGAGGAAGCCAATCGAGACGTTGAAGTAGAAGCTGTCGCCGGATGATCCGGTGGACGCGGCGGGTCCGGACCCAGCGACGGCGCTGGCGACGCGGGCGCCGCCGATGGCCCCCGTCGGGTCCGCTCCAGCACCGATGTTCGCAGCGTTGTAGGCAGAGTCCGCCGCGTTCTTCCCGGAGCCTCCGAATCCACTGAACAGCGCCCCGACGATCTGCAGCGCAGCCTGGCGAGTCGCGATCTGGGACAACGCTCGGAGGATGTCGGCAGCCACGTTCTTGAACACGTCGCCAACACGCTTCCAAGCGTCCCGGAAGCTGAGAGCCCC
>JAGQQZ010000329.1 GCA_020425915.1 Planctomycetota bacterium
CGGAGGGCGCCTCCTGTCGTTGCGAGCCCGAGTGAGGCCCTCAACGCGCATTCGTCACACCACGCTCAGCGCACCACGACGCCAGTCATCGGCGACGCCTCGAGCGGGAACGAAGTCCCACCCACGACCTGAACCCACAGCCCCACACCCTACGCCGCCGGCACATCAGGAACGGACGCCGTGAAGGTCGCGTATCCGTTCGCGTCCGCCAGCCTCGGAATCCCGACCAACACCTCGCCGAGATCCATCGCCGGCTGCCGCGTGAACGGTTTCGACGTCTTGGTCGGCGCGAGTCCGACCAACATCAGCACCACCGTGCCCGGCGCCGCGCGGCCGTGGACACCGAAGCCCTGGCCGCGCTGCAGCGTGCCGCGTCGATACGGCGGTTCGGACCAGAGCAGACCGAGCAGCGCGTTGTTGGTGACGACCGGACCGGTGCTCGCGGCGACCGACGTGAACGTCGACAAGGTCGTTCCGCCGCCGATCGAAGTGCGCCCGAGTTCGACCGGCGTGCCGGTCGTGTTGACGATCGCGATCCCACCCGGTTGACCGGTGCCGCCCGAGACGCCGCAATCGACGAGGTACCCACGCGACGAACCCTGCAGACGAATCGCGACCGCCCCCGGACCGCCTGTGAAGTCCTCGCCGCCGGCGATCAAGCACTCGGCCGCGTGCAACGTGGAGTCCACGAGGTGCACCGCGTCACCGACGACGAACGACGAGCCGATCATCCGGGAATCGGTAACGCCGACGTTGGAGCGTGTCGCGCGCAGCGCCACCGCTCCGCTGCCCTCCTGGAACCGACAGAACGCGACCGACACGTCCGTGTCGATCAGATCGACCGCCGCGAGGTTGCCCGTGCCGGACGCGTCGACGCCGCCACGAATCCGGCAGTCCTCGAGCGTCGCGAAACCACCTTGCACGCGGACACCGGTGGTCTGCGATGCGCCGGTCACCGGAATCACGTCGACGCGCGAGAGCGTCGCGCGCTCGCCGGGCTGCAGTTGGCAGTCGATCCCGATCCCCTGCGCGACCGCGATCGTCGGTGCGAAGTGCTCGAGGGCCCGCCCCACGATCGTGATCGTCTTGTCGATCACGATCGGCTGGTAGGGCTGCTGGCGCCAGTCCACCTGGATCACGTCCCCGGGCGCAGCGGCCTGCACGGCCGCGGAGATCTCCGGATACTGGCCGGGCACCGTCAGGTGCGCCTGCGCCCCGGCGAGGGAGGTCAGCGTGAGGGCCGCGATCGCGGCAGAACGACTCGAGCGGAGACCGAGCGTCATCGAGGGTTTCCTTCTTGGCGGGTTCGGAACCCCGGCAGTGTAGCAGGATCGACCCGACGCATGTCGCAAAGCACCAGGACATGCCTACGATCCGGTCATGAGCCCTCCCGGACCGCAACAGGATCTCGTCCAACGCAACCCCGACGGCTCGCTGACCAAGGAGACCCTCAAGCGCGCGATGAAGGCGTTTCGTCGGCGACTCAAGCTCACGCGCGAGGAGGACGAGAACCGACTCGGTCACGACGCGATGACGTCGGGTCGCAAGTCCGCGATCGTCGGGATCAAGCCGCCCGAGCAGTACCCGCAGGAGGTGTGGGACGCGCTCGTCGAGCTCGGACGCCTACGCCGAATCGAGTCGGGCGTCTACGAGATCACCGAGGGCTGAGACGCACGGCGTTCGACGAGGCGGTCACGGATCGATCGTCACCCGGACCGGATTGCTCGCGAAGTGCACGCCCGTCCCGTCGAACGCGAGGAACGCGTGCACGAACGTCGTGCCGACGAACACGCCCGGTAACGGCGGCAGGCGAAGCGCAGCCCATCCTCGACCGCGTGCGTTCAACACACCACTGGTGTTGACGAAGCGCGAACCGTTGGCTCGCTCCTTGGTGAGCGCGGTCCACGAGTCGGGATTCAGCGGAACGTGAACCGGACCGAGGTCGAACCCCGGCTCCGAACCGAACGAACCGAGCAGCAGATAGGACATCCCCGCGTGCGCGAGCCCGGCGTCGAGCGAGAAGTTCTGCTCGCCGCCGCTCACCGCCGAGATCCGCGGCACGTCCCGCGTCAGCGATCGAGTGACGCCCTTCCGGATGCGGAAATGGTCGTGCAC
>JAGQQZ010000330.1 GCA_020425915.1 Planctomycetota bacterium
AGCGGGCAGGACACCCGGAGTTCCCACAACGCCCACGCAACGGGCGGCGGCGGGCACAGCTAGTCGAACATCGGATAAGCCCGCATCCCCGTCCCGGGAATGCGCTCGAGCTGGCCCGGGACCAGATCCTCGAGCCGGGCCGGCGGTCGCCCGTTCGCAGCCTCGTAGTCCCGGAACGCGGCGATCCGCGGCTCGGCGGCGGTCGCGAGCTTCTCGAAGGCGGAGGTGCGCGCGTGGAACTGTTCGCGAAGCGTCACCGACATCAGCCCGAACGCGACCGCGCCGAACAGCGCGGACTGCAGCACGAGCTTGCCGTTCTCGGCGCAGAACGCGACGAAGAACACGACCGCGCACGCGGCGAGCGCGAGCGAGACGAACACGAAGTACGGGAACCCCCACGAGCCGTAGCCGGCGGACTCGCAGGCGACGACCAGCGCACCGGGGATGCCGGCGAGCACCGCAGCCGCGACGACGGAGACGAGAACCGCCTTCATGCCGAACGTTCGCTCCGGACCGTGCGAGGTTCAGGTACCGCTGCGTTCACGGCGGCGACCGGAAGAGTCCGCGGCCCGAGACCTCCAGACCAGGAACGCGAACGGGGCGAGGACCCACAGCAACACGAACGCGGCGACCCAACCGATCCGCGCGTGGACACCGCCCAGCTCCTCGTCTCCGAGTGACATGAGTTCCACGAACTGGAACACCCACACGGCAGCGAGCAGCAGGAGCACTGCCCCGTACAGGAACAACATCGCGCCGGACTGACCGGCGAAGGAAATATCTGGCATGGGCTCCTCTCGGGGTTTCGGCGTTCGGACCGAGCCGAACGTCGTCCGCTCGTCCGCAGGATACCTGCGAAAGCGCGTTCGCCGAATTGCCAGAAAAGAGCAAACGGCGCACCGCAACCTCGCGACTTGTTACCGCCATTTCGCTTCGCGCTACCATGGTCGCTCGGCTCCCATGTCCAGACCGTTCCTCACGACGATCCTGCTGACGCTAGGTGCCTGTGGCGGAGCCGAATGGACCGCGCAGAACCTGCCGGACCCCGTCCAAACAGATCCCCCGGCCCTGTTCCCGCTCGAGACCGGCAACTACGCCCGGCTCGGTTCGCGGGCGCTGCCGGTGGATCGTAGCGGCGGCCAACTCGCCGACCTCGACGGGGACGGACTCGCCGACTACACCGTCGACGGACGGCTGTACCGCAACCGCGGCGCCGGACGCTTCTGGCCGGACACCGGGGGCGCGGTCCCGAGACCACCGTTCGAACTCGTCGACGTCGATCAGGACGGCGACCTCGACGCGTTCCAACACGATCCGGCGAGCGAACCGACGTCGCTGCACCTGTGGCGGAACCGCGGTGACGGACGGTTCACGTTCGACCGGACGCTCGGCGACTGCCTCGACTTCGCGGTGGTCGACGTGGATGGCGACGACGCGCCCGACGTCTACCTCGTCGGGACGACGGACGCGGTGAAACACCGCATGCTGCGCAACCACGGGTCGCTGTTCGTGGACGAAACCGAGACCTGGCTCGCACCGCTACCGACCATGCCGCGTCAGGTGGAACACGGCGACTTCGACCGAGACGCGCGCCCGGAATTCGTCGTGCGTCTCGACGACCTGCTGCTGCACTTCGAATCGAA
Source organism: Planctomycetota bacterium (assembly GCA_020425915.1). GTDB lineage: Bacteria > Planctomycetota > UBA1135 > UBA1135 > UBA2386 > JAGQQZ01. Next base: position 1,644 of record JAGQQZ010000330.1, read on the forward strand.
CGGCACTCGCCTCGTCGAGCGCGCGCGGTTCACCGACTCGATCGAGTCGGTCACGGCCGTGGACTGGGAGATCGGCGGCTACATCGACCTCGTCGTCGACGACCAGGTCTGGGTCGGCGGCCCCGACGGCTTCAGCCCGCTCGGCGATCGGACCGTGCCGGCCAATCGTTTCATCGATCTGGACGGCGACGGCGACGACGACGGGATCGACAACCGTCCGGACCGGCCCGTGTTCTGGCTGCGCAACGACGGCGGGTCCCCGCAGGTGCTGCCGTTCGACGGTCTGCCACCGAACCTGGCGCGCGGTCACGAGTTGCAGTTCGGCGACATCGACGGCGACGGCGACCTCGACGTGCTCGCCCAGGCGAACGACGGACGCGGGCGCGACTCGCTGCTCGTGAATCTCGGCGGCGGTCGGTTCGAAGCACTCGACCCGCTGTCGTTCCTCACGACGAGCACGAATCTCGTGCACGCCGACCTGGACGGGGACGGCGACGTCGATCTGGTCGACGGCTCGCACGCCGTCGTGATGCGCAACGACGGACGCGGTGAGTTCTTCGCCGAGAGCCTGCCGATCGAACACACGGATCGGTGGATCGCCGTCGCCGACCTCGATGGCAACGGGATGCTGGACATCGTCGGTTCGAGCGAGTCGTCGAGCGGCGGCTTCGCCGTGCTGCAGACCAACGACGCGAACTGGATCATCAGCGGCGCGGCGTGGAACGTCGCGAACCTCGCGCACTCGGACCACGGCGTGCTGACGGACATCGACGGCGATGGCGACCACGACCTGATCGCCACGAGCGGCGGTGCGCTGGGGCTGTGGACGAACGAAGGCGCGTTCTTCCTCGACGCGAGCGCACGCATGCCACGGTTCGCGGCGATCGTCGCAGGCCTGCACGTCGGCGATGCCGACGCGGACGGCGACACGGACCTGTTCGTCCACTACGACCTCGTCGCCGACGATCGGACCGACGGCCGAATCATCCTGCTCGAGAACGACGGGGAGGGAAACTTCACGCGGCAGGACCTCGTGTCGGGCGTCGGCATCTCCGAGATCGAACTCGTCGACGTCGGCGCCGACGGCGACGTCGACGTACTCTGGTCCGAGCGGTCGGCCGGCGGCGGGGGCACGACTGCATGGATCGAGCGACGGGCGGAGGACTATGCGACGCCGCGAACGCTGACTCCGGATGCGAGCGATGCTTTCGTGATCGCCGACTTCGACGCCGACGGCGACGACGACGTCGCGTTGCGCACGAACGGCCGCACGCCGCTGGTGTTCGAGAACCGGGACCTCGACCTCGTCGCCGCGGCTGCGTCGTGGACGCCTCCGAATGTTCCGTGGACCGGGCGCGCATCGCTCGTCGACCTCGACCGCGACGGAGATCGCGAGTTCGTGGCCGGCGGCACGATCCTCTGGAGTCTCGAGCGCCACGTCTCGATCCCCCGCCTGCCTTCGCTGTCACGCGGGCTCGAACTCCAGATCTACGCGCGCGACGGGGACACGGTAAAGATGCTGCCGTTCGTACAACTCGGCGAACCCGACGAACCGTGGCTGACCGAGTCCGGATGGTGGCACCTCGGCCTCGGCGCGATCGCGATGTCGGAGGTGCCGACGAGCATCGGGGGCACGACAGCGACGGCGACGTTCGCCGACGACCCGACGCTGCTCGGTCTACGCCTGACGATCCAGGCGATCGCGTTCGGCAGCGCGGAGCGCACGACGAACGCGGTGTCGGCGACGATCGTCGACTGACGAACGTCGCGGAACTCGCACATCGAGCCGTGAAGTTCCGCGACCGCGGACGACAATGCGACGGTGCGCCCGACCGTCCAGCAACTCGAAGCCTTCCTCGCGGTCTCCCGGACCCTGAGCTTCCGCCAAGCCGCCGAACAGACGTTCACTTCGCAGTCCGCGCTCAGCGGCCAGATCAAACGGCTCGAGGAGATCCTCGGCGTCAAGCTGTTCGAGCGCGACCGTCGCCGGACGATGTTGACGCCCGAAGGCGAGCGCGCGCGCGATCTGGCGACGCGAGTGCTCGACGACCTCGACCAATTGACGGCGGCGATGCGGACCGATGGCGATCCGCTCGCCGGGCGGATCCGGATCGGTGCGATTCCGACGGTCGCGCCATTCCTGATCCCGCGCCTGGTCGCGAAGGTGCGCACCGATCACCCCGAGACGCAACTGCTCGTGCTCGAGGAGCCGACCGCCCGCCTCGTCTCGCGGCTGCAGGACGGCGAACTCGACGCGATCGTCCTCGACGTCGACGTAGAACTCGGCAGCGCGAAGAGCATGGTGCTGTTCGAAGAGGCACTCAGCCTGGCGGTCGGCAACGGCCACGAACTCGCGGGTCGCGATCAGGTCACGCTCGACGATCTGGATGGCCTCGACCTGCTGCTGCTCGAGGAAGGCCACTGCTTGAGCGACCGGATCCGCTCGTTCTGCCGCTCCGACCAGTCGGAGTTCGGTGACTTCCGCGCAACGAGTCTCGTGACCCTCGTGCAGATGGTCGCGGCGGGCACGGGCGCGACACTGTTGCCGGAGATGGCGGCCCGTGACTTCGCGAGCGTGCCGGGGCTGACGATCGTCCCGTTCGCGGAGCCGGCGCCATCGCGACGGATCGGCATCGCGTGGCGCCCGACGGACGCGCGGGGTCGAACGATCGAAGCGCTGGCCGCGGCGATCGAAGCCTGCGCGTAGCGGGCGGAGCCGCGCCCGGCCGTGCGGCTTCACGCGGAGCCGAGGCCGCTGCGGAAGATGAAGAACGCCGCACCCATGAGACAGAGTGCTGCCCAGAGGTAATCCAGCTTGATCGGCTCGTTCAGGTAGAGGATCGCAACCGGCACGAAGACGGTGAGCGCGATGACTTCCTGCAGGATCTTGAGCTGCGAGATGCTCATCAGACCGTGACCGATCCGATTCGCCGGAACCTGGAGCATGTATTCGAACAGCGCGACGCCCCAACTAGCGAGCGCTGCCACGACCCACGGG
>JAGQQZ010000331.1 GCA_020425915.1 Planctomycetota bacterium
ACGCGATCGAGGGCGTGCTGCGCGTGTACGACGCGGCCGGCGACGACGCGTTCGCGGCGCTCGAAGCTCTCGAATCGGGCAAGGCCCGCACCCTGCTCGATTGGATGGGCGATCCGCCGCAGCGGGTCGACGCGGCGGCGGCGCGCGCGCTGACCGCCGCCGTGCACGCGCTCGCGCTCGACTCCTCCCGCGAGAACCAGCGCGACGTGCAGCGTCGCCTGCTCGAGACTCGGACCGTGTCGCGGCAGGCGACGCCGCTGGATGCCGTGCGGCTTCGCGAGCACGTCGACCGGTGGCCGGGCGTCGCGTTCCTTTCGTACTGGCTCGGCCGGGACGAATGCTGGGTCGTCTGGGCTCGCGACGGACGGGCCGGCGTCGTCGAACTCGGAGAACGGTCGGTCGTCGAACCGCTGCTGCGCGCCGCGCACGACGACGTCGCGGATCCGCGATCCGATCCCGACGAGGCGCTGGCCGCGGCCGCGCGTTGCTTCCTTGGCCCCGACGAGGTGCGTGCGTGTCTCGTCGGGGCCGAGCGCGTCGTGTTCTGTCCCGACGAGGAACTCGGCGCGCTCCCGTTCGAGGCGATCCCGTTCGACGGGATCCCGATCGGGATCGGCTTCCCGATCGAGCGAACCCCATCGCTCTCGATCCGCGACGTCCTGGCGTCCCGCACGTCGCACGGTCATGACGTCGCGATCGTCCATTCGGTCGTTGGCACACGCGCGCTGGAGACCCGCTACGCGCTCGACCCACTCGAGGAGTCGGGGGCGGAGGCTGCGCTCGTCGTGCGTGCCCATGACCGTATCGACGAGCTGCGGGGTGACGCCGCGACGGTCGACGGATTCTCGGGGTTGCTCGCGCGCGGCCCGTTCGACCTCGTCCACGTCAGCGCACACGTCGTGGCCGCCGCCGTACCGACCGAATCGTTGCTCGTGCTCGCCGACGCGCCGGCGTCGGTCGCGACGCTCGTCGGGCTTCCTTTGCGAGGCGCTCTCGTCGTGCTGAGTGCGTGCGGCTCGGCGACGGGCGAGGCGAGGTCGGGCGAGGGTGAGGTCGGGCTGCTCGGTTGGCCGTTCGCCGCGGGAGCCAGGGGAGCCGTCGCGTCGATGTGGAGCGTCAACCAACAGGCGACGAAGGACCTGATGGGGCAGTTCCACGCGATCCTCGCCGAGGGCCGAGACGCAGTCGAGGCGATGCAGGTCGCGCGCGCGACGCTGGCCGCCGCGTCGAACTACGAACACCCGTACTATTGGGCCGGCTTCGGCGTGTTCGCGGCGCCGCCGCTGCCGTCGCGGCCGGTCGGAGCGTGGTTGGCTTGGAGTGGCGCCGGGATCGCGTTGTCGGCTGCGCTCGCCTACTGGCTGCGTAGACGAAGCGGATAGCGGCGACCGTTCAGCATGGTACCGATCCACGTCGAGCGGACGAGGATGTGGTAGCTGACGAACAGGATCGGGGTCATCACCGCGATCACGAGCGGTGCCTTCGCGATCGCAGAGACGTCGAAGTTCGCGAACAGGCCGGGCAGCCAGAAGCACAGCGGCAAGTGCACGAGGTAGATCCAGTACGACGCGTCGACGACGTAACGCGTCCGCGGGTTCGCGTGGCCGCCGTATCGCAACGAGAGTCCGATCGAACCGAACACCAGCGACCACGTGGCGAGTCCTCCGGCCACGATCCGCAAGGCGCGTGCGCCTGCGGTGCCGTCCGCGGCGGCCTCGGCGGCCGCTCCACTGACGACGAGGAACGTGAGTCCCAACAGCGTCGAGCGCCAAGCTCCGCGGCCGAACTCCGACAATCGGTCACGGTGTGCATGGAGCAAGTAGCCGAAGCCGAAGAACACGAGGTAGGCGATGTAGGTTCGCGGCCAGATCACGAAGTCCGGGTCGGTGTCGAGGCCGCCCGATCGCATGGGGATCAGCGTGATCATCGTCGCGCCGGCGGGGACGAGCATCCGAGCGCGGCTCGACAGAAGCGCACCGAACAGGTCGCGGATCCGGTCGCGGAGAGCGATCGGGATCACGGCACGCAGCACGGCGACCGTCACGTAGAAGTGCAACAGGTAGTAGAGGAACCACAGGTGCATCGTCCGCACGCTCTGCCAGGTGTCGACCGACGCGATCGCGTTCCACGCGGCGCGCAGCGCGGCTTCGTGCGTGCCGTGCCACTGGATGCGAACCAGCGCGTACGAGTATCCGGCCGCGATGAGCGGGAACAGCACGAGCAAGAACACGACGAACGGCACTCCGATCCGCAGCGCGCGATTGCGCAGCATCGCCAGCAAGCCGCGGCGCTCGACGAGTAGCGCCGTGAAGAACCCGGCGAGGACGAAGAACACCGGCATCCGAAACACGTGGATCGTGAACACCGTCAGGTCCCAAACGATGTTCGTGTTGCGGTCCTTCAGCGGCCAGGCTTCGCCGTAGTCGATCGTGCCGTAGGTGAGCACGCCGTGCAGCACGATGCCGAGCAGCATCATCCAGGCTCGAAGGGCGTCGAGCGAGTGGAGTCGTTGGTGGCCGGGGGTCGTGTGCATGCGGTGTCAATCGAGCCGGGGTCGGTGTGCGAGGCAAGCGTTCGTGCGGGGCGTGATGTCTGGTGAGGGCCTCACTCGGGCTCGCAACGACA
>JAGQQZ010000332.1 GCA_020425915.1 Planctomycetota bacterium
ACCCACCTCCTGCATTTCCCTCGCGCTCGCGCTCGCCGGTTCGATCGGCGCGCAGCAGCTCCTCGTCAACGACGGGGGAATCGGCGCATTCGTCGAAGTCGACGCGCCGTCCCCGCTCTATCCCGGTGGCGCCGTCGCCGGCCCGTCCAACGTCTATCCGCACGCACCGTTCCTCCCGCCGTTGCCGGCGTTGGTGCCGACCGGTGCGGTCTCGATCGACACGACGACCGGCGCAACCTGGTACACGGACGGCGCCGTCATCACGACCGTTCAGAACAGCCGCTACGGCGGCCCACCGCCGGTCCCGCCGTTTCCCGGCCCAGCCGTCATGGGTCTCCTGACCGGCATGGCACTCGACCCGGTCGCCGGCATCCTCTGGGTCACCGACGGCGTCGCTGTCGCGGGCATCGCCCCCGCGCCACCGGGCCCCATGCTGGTGCCTCCGTTCGGGATCGCCGCGCCGGTCGCAGGACCGCTGACCGGTCTCGAGTGGGATCCGATCACCGGCACGTTGTGGGCCTGCGACATGTTCGGTGGCGCCTACAACTTCTTCCCGGGCGGTGCGCTCGCCGGCCCGGTGATCGCGCCGGGTCCGGTCCCCGCGCCCGTCAGCGGGATCACGGTCGACAAGAGCGGCAACGCACCGCTCGGCCTTCGCTCGGTCTTCCTCTGCGGTCCCGGTGCGATCGTCGACGTCATGACCGGCTTCGTCATGCCGACGTTCGCCGGCCTCGAATGCGGCATGACCTACCATCCCGCGCCGTCGGTGTTCCCGCCAGGTGGCGCGGGCGCATGCCCGTGCGCGTCCCCCGGATACGCCGTCGGTCAGGCCCTGCTGGGCCCGGCCACGACCGGCAACCCGGCGTTCGGCGTGAACGTCACGGGACTGCCGCCCGGGATGATCGCGATCATGGCGTTCGACTTCGCGCCGTACAACCCGTTGTTCCCGGTCGTCAACGGCATCGGATGCCCGTTCGGCCTGAACTTCGGTAGCGCGTTCGGATTCGGCACGCTCGCCGACCCGTTCGGCAACGCGACGTTCCCGTTCTCGCTCGCCGGCTATCCGCCGGGGCTGACGCTCTACATCCAGAACATCTACGGCTGCCCGGCCGATCCGGTGCTCGGGATCGGCATCACGCCGCTGAACCAAGTCGTGATCTCGGCACCGTGATCGTCGACACGATGCAGGGAGGACGTCAGCGACGTCCTCCCTGTTCGAGTTCGCGCTGCACCTTGCGGATCGAGGTGCGCAGCCGCTTCGCGAGTCGATCGTCGAGCGGTTGCAGTCTCTCGGCGCACTGCTTCGCCCGCACGACGTCTTGGCGCTCGACCAACCCACGGCCGACTTGCCACAGAAGGTCGCCCGCTTCGGCCGGCTGCAGGTAGGGCACCATGTCCGCACCGTAGGACCGGACCAGCCACTGGATTCGGCGTCGGCTGCCTTCGGCGTCATCGAGCGGGACGGTCGAACGCACTTCGGACAGCAGGCGCAGGTCGGTGTTCGCGTCGACCCCTTCGGTCAGCACGAGGCACTCGCGTCGCGACCACCAGAAGTCACGCAGCAGGTCGACCGGCCCCGTGATCCCCATCCGCTGCAGGTCGTCCGACATCCGCGCTCCCATTCGCGCTTCGATGCGCGCTCGATCGAACGACACCGGTGACCGCGAACCGACGAGCAGCACGTCCCCCGACTGCAACGACAGGTTGACGAAGCCGTGTTCGAACTCGAGGAAGAATGCGCGCACGATCGAGCGCAGCGTGTCCAGGTCCATCCGGACGAGGTTGCACCACTGACAGAACACACCGCCGGGATTCAGATGGTCGCGCACCAGCGCCGCGAACTCGCGCGTGAACAGCTTGCCGGCGCCGGCTCGCCAGGGGTGCGAGGGCTGCGAGCAGATGATGTCGTAGGTTCGTCCTTCGACGAGCAGCGTGTTGCGTGCGTCGTTGAAGCTCAGCTGCACGCGCGGGTCCTCGAGCGGCTCGACGGCACCCAACGCCGCCTCCACCGCCCGCACGACGGCGGGCTCGAGTTCGACGATCCGGATCGACTCGAGATCGGTCCTGGTCAACGCCCGAGCGGTCACACCCCCACCGAACCCGACGCAGAACGACGACTTCGGCGCCTCGTGCAGGAGGTAGGGCAGGTACGCGAGCAACTTCTCCGTGCTCGGGCCGTGCGCCGGGTCCCCGATGCGCCTCACCGACTCCTGCAAGCCGTTGTTCTGGATCGAGACCAGGTCCTGATCCTGCCGCACCGCGCAGACGACGCCGGCCTTGCCCTCCTCGAGGAACAGGAACTCCGGCGCCTGCGCCGACTCGCGGCTCTCGTGTACGGCGAGGATCAGCGCTCGAAAATCCAAGCCCGGCAGCGCGATACCGATCGCGAGGACCGCGACCGACGCGAGGGCGAGGTAGCCCCGGACGCGCGCGGCCGGAATGGTCGGAACCAGTAACACCGCGAGCAGGATGACCGCGACCGCGCAGACGAGCAGCGTCGAGTCCGTACCGACCGCAGGAATCAGCACGTACCCCGCCGCGATCGCGCCGAGGATGCTCGCGAACGTGTTCGCGGCGTAGGCCCGACCGACGTCCGCGCGGAGCCGAGCCGTCGTGCCGCAGTAGAGTCGGAGTGACAACGGGAACAGCGCACCGAACAGCAACGTCGCGGGCAGCAACACGCCGAACACGGCGAGGGTGCGGACGAAACCGCGCAGTCCCGCGTGCGTCCCCATCGAATCGGCGAGATCGTGCGCCCACGGGAGCAGGTTCAACCCGAGACGGCTGACGGCCATGGACGAGCCGAGCAGCAACAGGCCGGCGACCAACCAGCGAGACGGGTCCTCGATCCGATCGAGCCGCGACTTGATCGCCCACGAACCGATCGCGATGCCGAGCAGGAAGATCGAGAGGATCGTGGCGAAGCCGTACATCGTCCCGTCGAGGAACATCGCGAGCGCCTTCGTGTACGCGACCTCGGCCGCGATCGACACGAATCCGGTGCCGCAGAGCACCGCGAGAGCGAGCCGGCGCATGCGTGGACTCGAAGTGATCGGCTGCGCGCCCTCGACCGCTTCGTCGGTCGTGGCCTCCGCCGGCAGGCCACGCATTCGCGCCACCGCGATGACCACGATCACCGCGTTGAGCGCAACCGCGACCCACACGGCACCGTCGAGTCCCCACCGAGGTATGAACAAGAACGCACTGACGAGGGCACCGAGCACCGCGCCCAGCGTGTTGAGGCTGTAGAGCAGGCCGAGTCGGTCCCCGAGCTGCGCGTCGCGCCGGATCAACAGCGACGCCATGACCGGGAACGTGGCGCCCATCGCCATCGTCGGCACGAGCATCAGCAGCAGGCTGACGACGAGCTTGAACCACAGCGCCGTCCCGAGCCAGGCCGGCGTCCACGCCATGATGTCGTCGAGGGCGAGCAACACCGGGAGCAGTACGGCCCCCGAGACTCCGATGACGACTTCGAGCACGACGTAGGCCCGCAGGTGGTCGCCGAGACGCCGCGTCATCCGGTGCGCCAGCAGGCTGCCCGCGGCCATGCCGAGGAAGAACGCGGCCAGCACGGTGCTGACGGACGCACTCGTCGACCCCATGCTCAGGCTGAGGAGTTGCACCCACACGACCTGATAGGTCAGCGTGGCGATTCCGCTGAGGACCAGGAACAGTCCGGCGAGACGCAGCATCAGCGCTCCACGGCCGGCGGCGGCATGCCGTGCCTCGCTGCGCGCCTTGCCGATCCGAGCGTCGCGACCATCGCGACGGAGTCTTACCTCGGCAGAACGACCAGATCCACCCCACGACGCGCGCCAGACTTGCGGAACCCCACGGCCGCCCGTCTACTCCGAGCGTGCGAACCCCGAACGAGCCCGCGCCGCTGCTGCCGCTGCTTCACGCGTACCACGACCGCGACGGCATGCTGACCGACGACGCTCTGCGCGAGATCAGCGCGACGCTGAAGATCCCGCTCGCCGACCTCTACGGCACCGTGACCTTCTACCACTTCTTCGCCCGCGAACCCGGCGGCCGCGACGCACCGCGGGTCTGCGACGGTCCGATCTGCAAACTCAAGGGGTGCGACGGCATGCTCGACGCGCTCGCCGCCGAGGGTGCGAAGCCGATGCCTTGCGCAGGCCGGTGCGACGAACCGATTCCGGTCCTTCGCGGCGGCGAGGTGCTGACGGGCCTCTCGGTCGACGATCTACGTGTCCGGCCGACGCCGTTGCCTCCCGCGTACCCGGGTGACGACGAGGAGTGCGTGTTCGCGCACATCCGTGAGCCGGGCCGCGCGACCCTCGACGGCTATCGCGCGAACGGCGGCTACACTGCGCTCGAATCGGCGCTCCGCGACGCGTCGCCGGGCGCGGTCATCGAGACGATCGAGGCGAGCGGACTCGCGGGGCGCGGCGGCGCCGGTTTCCCGACCGGGCGCAAGTGGCGCGCGGTCGCCGACGCCGCGGGTTCGCCGAAGACGATCGTCTGCAACGCCGACGAAGGCGAGCCGGGGTGCTTCAAGGACCGCGCGATCATGGACTACGACCCGCACGCGATCATCGAAGGGATGGTGCTGGCGGGTTTCGCGACCGGCGCGGAACGCGGATTCATCTACCTCCGCTACGAGTATCCGAAGACGCTCGAGATCCTCGAGCGGGCGATCGCCGAGGCCGAGTCGGCGGGCATGCTCGGTGACGACATCGCGGGCACCGACACCGAGTTCCGCCTGTACGTGCGGCGCGGCGCCGGCGCGTACATCTGCGGAGAAGAGACCTCGCTGCTCAACAGCCTCGAGGGCAAGCACCCGTTCCCGCGAAACCGACCGCCGTTCCCGGTGACGCACGGATTCGAGGACCTGCCGACCGCGGTCAACAACGTCGAGACGCTCGCCTCGGTCGCGCCGATCCTGCGGAACGGCGCCGAGTGGTATCGCGGTCTCGGTCGCGGCGAACACGCCGGCACCAAGCTGATCTCGCTCTCCGGCGACATCCAGCGACCAGGCAACTACGAGGTGCCGATCGGCTTGCCGTTGCGCACCCTGCTCGACGACTGGGCCGGCGGACCGCAGCCGGGTCGATCGATCCAAGCCGTCACGATGGCCGGTCTGTCCGGCGGGTTCCTGGGCGGCGAGGACCTCGACGCGACGCTCGACGAGCCGTCGCTTCGCGGCAAGGGCTCGTTCCTCGGCGCCGGTGGCATCATGGTGTTCGACGACACCCGCGACATGCTCGAGGTCGCCCACGGTGCGATGCGGTTCTTCGCCCACGAGTCGTGCGGCAAGTGCTTCCCGTGCCGCATCGGCACGCAGCGACTCACCGAACGCCTCGCACGGGACGCCGGCCCGGCAGCGCTCGACGCCTGGCGCGAAGAGGTCGCCGACATCGGCGCGACGATGAAGGCGACGAGCGCGTGCGGCCTGGGGATGGCCGCTCCGCTGATCACCGAGAGTTTGCTACGCTACTTCCCCGACGCGGTCCGCGCCCACTTCGGCGACTGACCGCGGAGGAAGGAACTTCGATGACCCAGACCTCCGACGCGATCGAAGCACGCACCGCTTCGCAGACGACGATCGTCCTCGACGGGACCGAAGTCCCGTTCTGCGACGGCGAAACGCTGTACGAGATCTCGAGACGGCACCGCAAAGAGGTACCGACGCTGTGCTACGACGATCGCCTCGACGCGTTCGGCGCGTGTCGCCTGTGCGTCGTCGAAGTCGACGGCTTCCGGAATCCGGTCGCGTCGTGCACGACGAAGGCGACTCCCGGCATGGTCGTCCGTTCGACCAGCGAGACCCTCGAGCGCCACCGCAAGACGCTGATGGAACTCGTCGTCTCGGAGAACACCGGCGGCAGCGCTCGGAACGGCAACATCGACGTCGACCCGCTGCGCGGACTCAAGTCGCAGGAACTGTCGAACCTGGCGACGCGATACGAAGTGGACGGCACTCGCTTCGCGGGCGCAACCTCGGGCAAGAGCCGACAGGACGACGGCAACCCGTTCATCCTGCGCGACTACGACAAGTGCATCTCGTGCTACCGCTGCGTGCGGGTCTGCGCCGAGCGCGAGGGCGACTACGCGATCTCGGTCATGAACCGCGGGTTCCACACCCAGATCACGACCGAGTTCGACAGCAAGCTCGAGGATTCGGCGTGCACGTTCTGCGGCCAGTGCGTCCAGACCTGTCCGACCGGCGCGCTCGCCGACCGCAAGGCACTGCGCGACGCCGAGACTCCGGGCGAGCTGAAGAAGACCCGCACGGTCTGCCCCTACTGCGGCGTCGGCTGCTCCGTCGACATGCTGTCGAAGGGTGACAAGATCGTCGGCATCCACCCGGCGATGGACGGACCTGCGAACCAGGGCGCGCTCTGCATCAAGGGCCAGTACGCCTTCGACTTCATCCAGCATCCCGACCGGTTGCAGACGCCAATGATCCGCGCCAGCAACGGCCAACTCGTACCGGCGACCTGGGACGAGGCACTCGACCGCGCCGCGGCCGGATTCCTCGCGGCGAACCGCGACCACGGTCGCCACTCGATCTACGCGATCGCGTCGGGACGCGCGCCACACGAGTCGGCCTACTCGGTCCAGAAGTTCATCCGCGCCGGCTTCGCGTCGAATCACGTCGACAATTGCAGCCGTGCTTGACACGCTCCGACGGTCGCCGGTCTGGCGGCCACGATCGGACGCGGCGCCATGTCGAACCCCCTCTCCGACATGGAGAAACCCGACGTCATCTTCGCGATCGGCACCAACATGACCGAGTGCCACCCGGTCGCAGCGACCCGTCTCAAGCGGGCGCTGCGCAACGGCGCGAAGATGATCGTCGCGGACCCGCGTCGGATCCCACTCGCCGAGATGGCGGACCTGTATCTCCCGCTGCGCGTCGGCTCCGACGTCGCGCTGCTGTTGGGGATGGCGCACGTCATCGCCCGCGAAGGACTCATCGACCAGGAGTTCCTCGAGACTCGGACGACCGGCAGCGAGCAGTTCCTCGCGCACGTCGCCGAGTTCACCCCGGAGTGGGCCGAGTCGATCTGCGGCGTGCCCGCCGCGGACATCGAGCAGGCCGCGAAGTGGTACGGCGCGGCCGAGCGCGGCGCGATCTACTACACCCTCGGGATCACCGAGCACATCTGCGGCGTCGACAACGTGCAGAGCTTGTGCAACCTCGTCCTGATGACGGGGAACATCGGTCGACCCGGCACCGGCATCAATCCGATGCGCGGTCAGAACAACATCCAGGGCGCCGGCGACTGCGGTGCGATCCCGGCCAACTTCCCCGGCTTCCAACCGGTGACCGACCCGGCGAACCAGGCGAAGTTCGAGAAGCTCTACGGCAAGAAGGTCGACCTCGAGAGAGGCATCACCAAGGTGCGCGCACTCGAACGCGCCGCCGAGAAGACGATGAAGGCGATGCTGATCGTCGGTGAGAACACGGCCGTCTCCGACCCGGACCGCAAGCACTGCGAGCACGCACTGACCAGCCTCGATCACCTGGTCGTCATCGACATCTTCCCGAACGAGACGACGGCACTCGCCGACGTCGTGCTGCCGGCGACGGCATGGGGCGAGACGGACGGCGTGTACACGAACACCGAACGCCGCGTGCAACGCGTGCGCCAGGCAGTTCCGCCACAGGGCGAAGCCAGACCCGAATGGTGGATCATCGCGCAGATCGCGAAGCGCTGCGGCATTCCCGGCTTCGAGTACGAGTCGGCCAAGGACGTCTTCAACGAGCTCTGCTCGGTGTCTCCGATCTACCGCGGCCTCGACTGGGACCGCATCGACAAGGGCGAGTACCACTGGCCGGTCCCCGAAGCAGGCCACCCGGGCACGCCGGTGCTGCACGAGACCGAGTTCAAGAACGGCCGCGGCGTCTTCACGGTCGTCGGCTATCGGGATCCCGCCGAGGTCGTCGACGACGACTACCCCGTCTGGCTGACGACGGGGCGTCGACTGCAGAACTACCACACGCGGACGATGACCGGCCGGGCGAGCGGCATCGACTACCTCCAACCTGAGGAGTTCCTCGAGGTTCACCCGGACAACGTCACGGCGTGGGGACTCGAGGACGGTGGGATGTGCCGCATGTCGAGCTCGCGCGGATCGATCGAGATCCGCGTCCGGGCGACCGACAAGTCGCCGCGCGGCACCGTGTTCTGCTCGTTCGGATTCGGCGACGTCCGCGTCAACGACCTGACGGGTTCCGGCTACGACCCGGTCACGGAGACGGCCGAGCTCAAGGTCTGCCCGGTGCGCCTCGAGCGCGTCTAGTCGACGTCGGACGCGAGCCGGAGGATCGAGCTCGCGTCCGACGCAATCGCGTCGACGACCGGCGCACCGAGTTCGAGTTCGTCCTGGAACGCGATCCCGATGACGGCGACCACCTCGTCGTCGGCGAACACCGGCAGCGCGACCGCTGCCTTGGCGTCGACCGCCTTCGCGCCCGGTCGAACGTCACCGGTCGTGTCCGTCTTCAGGTTGCAGGTCCGCACCGGAATGCCGCGCTCCCAGGCCAGGCCGGCCATCCCCTTGCCGGGTGGAATCACCGCGGTGACGTCCTGGACCTTCGGCGGGATGTTGTGCGCGGCCCGCAGCCGCAGGGCTTCATCGGCCAACACGTGGACGGTTCCGGACACGCCACCGTGTCGGTCGACGAACGCCGCGAGCCAAATCGCGAACATCGGATCCGGAACGCCTTCCAAGTCGGCCATCGCCGAAGGATGTCACGGCGTTCGCGCGAATGTCAACGGCCTGCGCGGGCACCCAGCGCCAGTCGCTCGCGCCGCGCGAACTCCTCTCGCTCTGGCTCGGTGAGTTCCCCGCGCGCAGCCGCCTCGTCGAGAATCGCCTGCCGAATCGAGACCACCGTCTCGCGCGGGCGGCGCGGGCACCACCAGAAGTTCACGTTGACGTTCCAATCGCCGACGTGCGCGAACGTGTGGATCCAGTTCGCCGGGACGAACAGCAGGTCACCGGCCTCCACCTCTCCGGACCAGCACTCGACGCCGCCGAACTCCGGGAAGGCGTCCAGGTCGGGCGACTCGACGTCGACGCGGCAGCAGTTGTAGGCCGGATTCTCCCCGCCGAACTCGAACGGGTACAGCCGCGGCAGTTGATCGGGTTCGAACAACAGCACACGCTTCGCGCCGGAGACCTGGGCGTTGAGGTTGTGGCAACCGTTGTTGTCGTAGTGCAGCCAGGTTCGAACGCCCGCACCGCTGATCCAGAACCAGCTCGAGCGCAGTCGTTCCAACGGCACGAACGGCGGGATCTCGATGTCGTCGAGCAACCGCGCCAGCTTGGGATTGCGTTCGAGTTCGCCCGTCTCGGCTCGGCGCAGCAGGAACTCCTCGGACCCGGTCAACAGGTAGCGCGCAGCCTGCGAACCGGTCACGCGATCGAACAACTCGTCGAACGTCCCGGCTTCGACCGCGAACGTCTCGGCGAGGCTCGTCGCGCGGAAATCGGGATGGCGATGACTGGGCGAGACCTTGAACGACGTCGTGACGCCTTGGAGTCGTGCACGCAACCCGGCGGCCGTCCAACGCGAGCGTGCCTCCCACTGGTCGATCGCACCCGCGAGCACGACGGGCCGCTCGGGCCCCACGAACCGCTCCGCGAACTCGTCGACACTCGGCGGCGGCACTCGTTCGATCGCACCGATGACTCGCATGTCGACCCGGAATCCTAGCGCGGGCGAGCGCCGAGACACTCGACGTTCACCGCGACATCGAACTCGATCCTCCGATGGCATGGTCGGGTGCGCGATACGCTGTTCGCCACGTCGCGAACGCGTCGCCGTAGGTGGCATTCCGCATCGCGCAGCACATATCCGCAGCAGCGAAACCTCCACCGGAGAAACCGCGCGGGACGCGCAAGCAGAAGCGTAACTCCGGAAAAAAAATTGCTATCCTCAGTCCGCGCATGCGCCGTAGCGCCCGTGCGTTTTTCTCCCAAGCCAACAACCTGCCGGCGAGTCTTCGCCGGTTCGATCAGATGCTCAAACAACTCCTCTCTTCTGCCGTGACCCTGCTCGCGGCCACTTCGCTCTGCGCGCAGAACCTGCCAGAGACCAACGGCGATCCGACCAACGACACGATCGGCGGTGCGGAGATCGGCGCGCTCGGCGCGCAGCACTACGGCTACATGGCAGTCGGCGACAGCGACTTCTGGGCCGTGACCATCGGTGCCGGCAGCGTCCCGCTCCAACTCACCGCGTGGACTTCGGGTCGTGGCACGTCGAACCCCGCCGACGACACGATCCTGACCCTCTACGATGCCGGCGGCCTCGCGCTCGCGTCGAACGACGACTTCGCCGCAGGCAACACGCTGCTGTCGACGATCTCGTACGGCATCAGCGCGCCGGGCACCTACTACCTGGAAGTCGAGTCCTGGCTCGGCGTCACCGATGGCGACTACGCCCTCGACGTCGTCGCGGCGCCGATCGCCGTCCAGAACTGCCCGGGCATCGCCCCGATCCCGCCGGGATCGGAGTCCGAGCCGAACAACACCTGCTCGAACGCGGGCGTCATCGCTCCGTGCACGTCGCGCACCGAGAACCTGCAGACCGCGGGTGACTCGGACTTCTACTGCTTCGTCCTCGGCGCATCGACCACGGTCGACTTCGAGACGGTCCTGGATTCGGCCATCGCCAACCAGCGGCCCGACACGAAGCTGTGGTTGTACAACAGCGCCTGCACCGAGATCGACAACGACGACGACGGCGGCGCTGGCCTCCTCTCGCGTCTGGCGACCACGCTCACCGCGGGCACCTACTACATCGGGGTCTCCGACTGGCAGCGCAGCGCGCCCGGCGGCTACCGCCTCGTCTTCAACACCCAGACCGTCCTGATCCCGTCGGGCACCGGCACGGCTGGCGACACGACCGTCGTCGATCTGAAGCCGAAGAGCAGCATCTGCGCCGGGACGTTCCCCGCGACGGGTGTCGACAACGAACCGAACTCGACCCCGGCGGAAGCCCAGTCGAGCGGTAACTTCATCGTGCCGTGCACGGACACGATCGGAACGATCGGCATGGTCGCATCTGGTGTGACCGACATGTGGTGCTTCACGGTCGCGTCGACCTCCGACATCATCTTCGAGGTGGTCCTCGACTCGGTCCTGCCGGGTGCTTACACGGACACCAAGCTGTGGCTGTACGACAGCCAAGGCCTCGAGATCGACAACGACGACGATGGCGGCGCTGGCCTGCTGTCGCGCCTCGAGCGCACCTACGCGCCGGGCAACTACTACATCGAGTGCCACGACTGGCAGCGCGCGCAGACCGGCACGTTCCGCCTGCGCATGGACCAGCTCTCGTCGCCGCCGAAGTGCCTCGGTGGACTCGGCACCTCGGTCAAGCTCGTCGCTCGTGAGAACGAGCTGGTGCAGCAGAACTCGAACGTCACCGTCGACATCAGCGGTGCTGCGGCCCCGGGCGTCATGTTCCTGAGCTTCGGCGGCGCGGTGATTCCGCCGCTCGGCCTCGACCTGACGATCATCGGCATGCCGAACTGTAGCCTGTACGTGAACCCGCCCGTCGCGAACCCGGCCTACATCCCGGGCAACGGCGCGGACTACGAGTACAGCTACCCGGTGGGTGGCCTGCCGGCAGGCTCGCAGATCAACGTCCAAGCGGCGCTGATCGACGGGGGTGCGGCCATCTATCGTCCGCTGTTCGTCACGTTGTCCGACACCACGGTCTCCTGGACCGTCGGCGACCAGACGTTCCACTAGGAACTCCGGTCCGCTTCGTTCCCGACCCTCGGTCGGGAACGACTCGAGGGCAGCCGCTCACGCGGCTGCCCTCATGCATGTACGGCTGCCGACAAGCATCTCTCCCACGAACGAAACCCGTGTACGGTTGGACGTAGCAACGACCGGCCAGAGATCGCGAACACGCCCCGAAACACGGACCAGACCGGCTCGCGTCCGGTTATCCTGAGCATCCCCGTGCTCGTCCGTGTGGACGGCACGTGGCTTCTTCTCCTTCCAGCTAACGGACCAGCGCGCTCACACCCGCTGGTGAACAGATGCTCAAGACTCTCTCCTCTGCCGCGGCGTTGCTCGCGGCCTCCTCGCTCTGTGCGCAGAACCTGCCGGAAATCAACGGCGACCCGGCGAACGATGCGTTCGGCGGCGCCGAGGCCGGCGCGGTCGGTGCGCAGCACTACGGCACCGTCTCCACCACGTCCGATCGCGACTACTGGGCGATCACGATCTCGACCGCTCCGGTCCAGCTCAACGCCTGGACGTCCGCGCGCGGCGCGAGCCCCGTCAACGACACGAACCTGACGCTCTACGCGACCGACGGCACGAC
>JAGQQZ010000333.1 GCA_020425915.1 Planctomycetota bacterium
GATCCCCCAGCGCGCGCCGAGCGCGGAGCGGAGGTACTCGCCGTCCATCGCGAACGTGTTGCCGCTGCCGCTCCCGGCGAGGTACAGACTCGAGTAGGCATTCGTCCACCGCGCGCGAACCTCGCCGGCCCGCGTGCCGATGTCCTGCGCAGGCAGCGTCCCCACCGTGAGCTGCGCCGGGTGTTGGCTCCGCGCCGGGAACGGCCCGTCGAACCGCGCCGGACGCGTCGCGCAGGCGGTCGTCAACCACGCGATCGCCAACGCACCCAAGCATCGAACACTCATCGACGGGACCATAGCGGTGAATCGAAACGGGGAAACCGGATTCCCGAAACGCGGCGAGCTCCGGCGGTTGCCTCGGTTCGGGGTGTTCCGGCAGAATCTCGCCCTTCGCCGCACTCGCACGCGGCGTCGACCCCAGCCTCCCCCATGACGATCGATCGTTACGCCTACGCGGCCACCCTCCTCGCCCTGTTCGCCAGCTGCTCGAGCGGCGGCGACGAGACCACGCCGCAGAGCGACGTGCAGATCTCGCGCACCCACCACCTGGTCGGGATCATCGGTCCGCTGCAGATGACCGAGTTCCCCCTCGTCGTCGACACGGGTGCGGGCACGCTGCCGCTCGCCGGCGCGCTGCAGATGTCACCCGACGATTCGTACTCGCTGACCGCGACCAGCTCGGTGCAGGTCGACGATCGCTACGCGCTCGACAAGACCGGCGCGCTGTCGTTGTTCGTCGAGATTCCGAACAGCCCGACGCTGGTGTATCGCGGCGGCTACGACGTCGATGGCGACACGGGCCGGTACTTCTTCACCGACCGCGTCAGCGGGCGCGTCGGCCTCTACTTCGGTACGCCGCTGATCGCCGGCACGCCGGACCCGGCGACGTTCGCCGGCGACTGGCACGTGTTCGCGATGAACGTGCTGTACGCGACCGCCGGGACGCTGCCGTCCGTGCACGAGGTCGGTCGTGCCGTCGCGGGCAAGCTCTCGGTCGACGCGATGGGCGCGCTGACCGGCAGCGTGTTCGAGTCCGTCAGCCCGACTGCGGCGCTGCCGGTGTCCGGTGACCTCAGTGTGTTCCAGGAGGGCGCGGCCCACCTGAACCTGACGCTGGGATCGAAGCTGCGCCGATTCGACGGCGGCGGCACGACCGAGATGCTCGCGCTCGCGCAGACCGACCAGGCGAACGATGGTGCCGGCGGCGTGTGCGCGCTCGTCCGGCAGCGCACGACGCCCGTCGATCTCGCGCAGATCGCCGGGGTCTACGACGTCGGCGCCTGGAACCTGTTCCTGAACCCGGGCAACGCGGGGTTCGACGCCGCGATCGGCACCGTCGAGCTGACGACCGCGGGCGACTTCGTCATCCAGGTCCGCAACAACACCGGTGACTCGGCGACCTACGACGGTGACTTCACGGCGATGGACGACGGTTCGCTGGCATTCGACGTCGTGCAGCCGACCGAGACCTGGCCCGGCGCCGTCAGCGAGGACTACCGCACGATCGTGTTCGTCGACAACGTCGCGACGACCGTCGGGGGCATTCGCACCGCGGTTCGGTTCTTCGTCGCGGTGCGGCGCAGCGGGTCCTGATCCCGCGGGTTCAGACCGCGCGGACGTTCGCGTAGCGCGCGAACCAGTTCCAGAAGCCGGGCCAGCTCTTCGCCACGGCGCGGCTCTCGTCGAGTTCGACACCGCCGGGTCGCACCGCGCCCAGCAGCGCGAACGCCATGACGATGCGATGGTCGGCCGGCGTGGGCACGCGGATCGGGGTGTCGCCCGCCGGCAACGGCCCGTGCACGACGAGGCCGTCGTCGAGTTCCTCGCACGCGACGCCGAGCGCGTCGAGACCCTCGCGCATCGCGGTGATCCGGTCGCTCTCCTTGGTGCGGAGCGCGGGCGCACCGACGAAGCGCGTCGTGCCCGGCTGCGTCGCGGCGAGTGCGACCAGCGCCGGGAACGTGTCGGGACGCCGCCGGATCTGATCGCAGACCACTTCGGCAGTCGGTCGCTCGACGATGCGCTTGACGTCGAAGCCGATCCGCCAGTCGGGGTGTGGATCGTCGCCGGCGTCGGGTAGCTCGCAGCCGCAACCCAGCATCGCCGCGAGCGCGATCGGGAACGCCGCAGCCGACGCGTCGCGCGCGGCGGTCCAGTTGACGAGCCGGTTGTCGATCGACTCGAACCGGAACACGATCGAGTCGCCGTCGGACTCGCACACGATCGGGATCCCGAACTGCCCGGCGACGTGGGCCGTCAGCCGCAGATAGTTGACCGCGTTCGGGTGCTCGACCCGCAGCGCGCGCGGTGACGGCAGCAGACCACGGGCATGGCGCACGCCGATGCCGAGCATCAGCCCGCTCGCGACCTGGGTGGTCGTGCGACCGTCGACCGTGACGACGTCGGGCCATCGCGCGTCGCGTGCGTCGATCACGAGCGGCAGCGCATCGCCTTCGACGCGGACACCGGCGCGCCGCAGCACGTCGGTCAACGCGTGCATCGGGCGACGCCGGAGCCCTGGCGCGCCGTCGATCCGGATCCAACGTCCGAGCACGGCGGTCGCAGCCGCGACCATGCGAGCCGTCGTTCCGCTCTCGCCGCTCCAGACCTCGACCGGCGCGGCGTCGGCGCGGTCGTGGTCGACGCCGATGACGACACAGTCCTCGGCGTCGGTCGAGATGCGCGCACCGAGCGCCTGCACGCTGGCGCGACAGACGTCGGTGTCGTCGTTCGAGCCGAGGTCGAACAGGCACCGCTCACCGGGCAGAAGACCGGCGAGCAGGAGTGCCCGTTGCGCGTGGCTCTTGCTGGCCGGGAGGTTCGCCACGACGAGATCGGGCGCGTCGGCGGTCGGCGTCACGCGCGTCGTCATGATTTCGCGATCATCTCGTCAGTTTGCGACTCGGTTCGGATCGCGATCGGTCCGCGATGCAACCTGGGCATTGTTGACCTCGTCCCCGATTCGCGTCGTCGGATCGGCTGCACGACCGGTGCGAACGACGGCGGAGCGGTCGTCGGTCTCGTAGCCTGATGATAACGAGATCCCGCTTCACGACGACTCTTCTCTTCCCTCCCCCATCGTGTCGTTCCTGCGATTCCTGTCCTGCGCCGCCATCGCGTTCGCGTGCACGACCGTGCACGTCCGCGCGCAGGTCGAGGCGGTCGGCGGTGGTTGCACGGTACCGTCCGGTGGTCCCGTCCCCGCGGTGCTGACCAACGAGGAGAACGTCCCGGTGCTCGGCAACCTCGAGTTCCGTGTGAACTTCCGCTGCCCCGAGGGTGCGGACTCGGTGTTCATCCTCTACGGCGCGTGCGCCTCGGGACCCGAGATGCCGACCTTCCCCGAGTCACCGTGCGGAGCCGGATGCGGTCGGGTCGTCGAGCCGTCCGGCATGCGCCTCGAAGGACGAGATCTGCCGGCCGACGGCGGCGGCGTCGTCTCCCTGGCCCTCGGTCTGCCGAACATCCCCTCGCTGTCCGGTACCGAGCTGTGCGTGCAGTTCCTCTGCTTCGACCTGTCCGGCCCTCAACCGGTCTGTCGCGGGATCTCCCAGGGCGCGAAGATCACGTTCCTGTAGCGCCGCGCGGTCTGGCCCGCTTCCGCTTGCGTGTGGTCGACGGTTTCGGCAACCTGTGTCGCGAACCCCCACCCCGAGACCCACCCACGTGACCACTCCCGTCCTGCAGACCGACCTGCCGTTCGCCGAGCGCATCGGCCGCGGCAAGGTCCGAGATCTCTACGTCCTCGGCGACGACCTCCTGCTGATCGCGACCGACCGCATCTCGGCGTTCGACGTCGTCATGGAGGAGCCGATCCCCGGCAAGGGCGCCGTCCTGACTTCCGTGTCGAAGTTCTGGTTCGAGCACCTCGCGTCGGTGATCCCGAACCACTTCCTGAGCACCGACGTCGATGCGATGGACGACATCCCGGAGGAGTACCGCGAGGTGCTCCGCGGGCGCACGATGCGCTGCAAGCGCGCCGAGCCGCTGCCCGTCGAGTGGGTCGTCCGCGGCTACCTGACCGGCAGCGGCTGGAAGGACTACCAGGCGACCGGCGTGGTCTCCGGCGTCGAGCTGCCGTCGGGCCTGCAGCACGCGAGCCGGTTCGAGCCGCCGATCCTCACGCCGTCGACCAAGGCAGAGACCGGCCACGACGAACCGATCTCGTTCGACAAGGTCGTCGACCTGGTCGGTGCGGAGATCGCGACCAAGGCGCGTGACGCCGCGCTCCAACTCTACGCGAAGGGCCACGAGTACGCGCTCGCCCGCGGCATCGTGATCGCCGACACCAAGTTCGAGTTCGGCATGCACGACGGCGAGCTGATGCTCATCGATGAGTGCCTGACGCCGGACAGCAGCCGGTTCTGGCCGGCCGACGAGGTGAAGCCGGGTGGCAAGCCGACCTCGTTCGACAAGCAGGTGCTCCGCGACTGGCTCGCCGAGAGCGGCTGGAACAAGGAGCCGCCCCCGCCCGCGCTGCCCGAGCACGTCGTGTCGAGCACCGCCGAAACCTACCGCAGCATCTGTGAACGACTGACCCGATGAACCGTCCGATTGCCTTCCTCCTCGGCTCCGACTCCGACCTTCCGCAACTCGAGGGCGCGTTCGACGTCCTGCGCGAGCTCGACGTCGGCTTCCACGTGCGCATCCTGTCCGCCCACCGCACCCCGGTCGAGGCCTGCTCGTTCGCGGCCGAAGCCGCCGGCAACGGGATCAAGGTCCTGATCGGCGCAGCCGGCATGGCGGCGCACCTGGCCGGCGCGCTCGCATCGCACTCGCTGCTGCCGGTGATCGGCATCCCGATCGACTCGGGTCCGATGCGCGGCGAGGACGCGCTCTACTCGACCTCGATGATGCCGCCGGGGATCCCGGTCGGCACGGTCGGCATCGGCAAGGCCGGCGCCAAGAACGCGGCCCTGCTCGCGGCCCGCATCCTCGCACTCGGCGACACCGAACTCGCGGGTCGACTCGCCGAGTACCGCGAAGCGGACCGTCAGAAGACGCTGGCCAAGGACGAGGCCGTGCGCGCTCGATTCGAGGGCTGATGGAACCGACGCTTCGCTGGGTCGGCGACGCCCAAGGACACCTGGCGCTCGTCGATCAGACGTTGTTGCCGAGCCGGCAGCTCGTGCTCGAGCACCGAGACCTCGCCGGGGTCATCGACTCGATCAAGCGACTGGCGGTTCGCGGCGCGCCGGCGATCGGCGTGGCCGCCGGTTTCGCCGTCGTGATCGGTGTTCGTGAACGCGCGCCGGCCGATGCTGCCGCGTTCCAGCGCGTGCTCGACGAGGTCGTCGACATCGTCAGCGCCGCGCGACCGACCGCCGTGAACCTGGCCTGGGCGGCCGAACGACTGCGGGAACGCGGTCGCCGCGAGCCGACCCTCGACGCCTTGCTCGACGAAGCCCGCGCGATCCACGACGAGGACGTCGAGCTGTGTCGCGCCATGGGCGAGGTCGGCGCCGACCTGATCAAGCCGGGATTCCGCGTGCTGACCCACTGCAACGCCGGCCGACTCGCGACCGGCGGCGACGGGACCGCGCTCGCGGTGATGTT
Source organism: Planctomycetota bacterium (assembly GCA_020425915.1). Taxonomy (GTDB): domain Bacteria; phylum Planctomycetota; class UBA1135; order UBA1135; family UBA2386; genus JAGQQZ01. Next base: position 5,557 of record JAGQQZ010000333.1, read on the forward strand.
CGCCGCACACGCGCGCGGAACGCCGTTCAAGGTGTTCGCCGACGAGACCCGCCCGCTGCTGCAAGGCTCCCGGCTGACCGCGCTCGAACTCTCCGAGGCCGGCATCGAGGTCGACGTGATCGTCGATTCGGCCGCCGCCGGGCTGATCGCGCGCGGCGAGGTCGACCTGATCCTGACCGGCGCGGATCGCGTCGCCGCCAACGGTGACGCCGCCAACAAGGTCGGGACCTACGGCCTCTCGCTCGCGGCCAAGGAGCACGGTGTGCCGATGTACATCGTCGCGCCCGCCAGCACCTTCGACCTGTCGGTCGCCAGCGGTGCGGAGATCCCGATCGAGGATCGGGACCCCGAAGAGGTCCTGTCGATCCTCGGACATCGGATCGCCGCGCCCGGTGTCGGTGCGCGCAATCCCGCGTTCGACGTGACGCCGGCCGGGCATCTCGCCGGGCTCGTCACCGACCGTGGCCTGATCCATCCGATCACGACAGAACGGATCAAGGCGACGTTGGGCTGAGTCCGATGAAGTGCGCATGACGTCTGCGCGCAAGTCGGTGAGCCGTCGCTCGACGGATTCGAAGTCGTCCAAGTCGAAGAAGCAGGCCGCGAAGAAGGCCTCGTCCAAGCAGGCCGCGACCAAGAAGTCGGCCGCGAAGAAGTCCGCGAGCAAGAGCCGGACCGCCAAGTCCGCGAAGAAGTCCACGTCCAAGGCAGCGCGCAAGCGCTCGGCTCCGCCGGACCCGTCGATCGAGATCGACGCCGACGTCCTCGAGTTCATCGACGCGATCGACGCGTACAAGCAACAACACTCGCGCCCGTTCCCGTCGTGGAGCGAAGTGCTGTTCGTGCTGCGCGAACTCGGCTACCGCAAGCCGCGCGGCTAGCGTCTCACGAGCCCACCGGCGACGTCGCCGGCGGACTCGTCCAACGCGTCGGGTGGATCAGATCGGGATCCGGGCTTCCCAGAGCAGGCGGCCACCCTCGACCACCGTCGAGTTGCCGGCCGTGATCGCACCGATCATGCCGAGGTCGCCCTGGTCGACGGACTGACCGCCGGGCAGGGAGATGCGACGCGTGCGAATCGTCGCCCAGCCGGTCTCGATGTCACCGATGCCATCGCAGTTGATGTCGAGCTCGGACGGGTCGTGCGACGTCGACAGCAGGAACGACTCACTGAACAGCGGCGAGACGCGGGTCAGCGGCTGGTCGAACCAGCAGCGGAACTGCAGCGTCGCCGACATCGGGAACTCGTTGTCGTTCCACACCGACAGGTAGATGTCGCGCAGGTAGTGGTCCTGCGGCGTCGCGCTGATCAGTGCGAGCTGCGACGCGTTGAGCGCCATGAAGCTGTCGATCATCAGCACGCGAGGCAGCAGCTCGTAGGCGCCGGTCTGCAGCTTCGTCAGGCCCTGCCCGTCGGCGATCGGTGCTCCTTCGACGAAGACCGAGCGCGACGAGAACGCGTTGACCGAGTACATCGTGCCCGACGCGTTGATCACGCAGGCCGACCCGATCAGGCGGTTGAACGACCAGTTCTGGTCGTACACCGCAGGATTCTGCGCGGTCACGACGACGTAGCCTTCCTGCCCGCCCGGGAAGGTCGGGTTGTGGCAGCTCGTCAGCACCGACAGCGTGTCGGCCGGCGTCACGAACTCGACGCGGTCGAACACGATGCAGCCCGCCGGAACGAACGGGTTGCCCGCGACGAGTCCGTCGTAGCCCTGGACCATGTCCGGAACGACGTTGTAGTACTCGAAGTGGAGGTTGGTCGATCCGCCGAGGCTGACCGGAGTCGCGGGCGTGGTGTTCGTGTTCGTCACGCTGACGATCGTGAACTTGCCCGGTCCCGAGCGATGAACCGGGAACGTGAGCATCGAGCCGGGCTTGCGGCCGTCGGCGAGCGCCGTCGAAGAGACGGCCGCCGAGAGCAGGATCGCAATCGAGGCGAGGACAGGAGATTTCATGGCTGGAAAGAACGCTGGTGCGCAGGCAAGTCTGCGCGAGCCGGGAACGGAACGATGAATCGTACGATTCGCCGTTCCGACCCGCGTTGGTACCCCCTGCGGAGTGCGCGCACCGGACCGATCGCATCGGCCCGTTCTCGATGTGAGAGCGATTCTCGGCTACAGCCAGTCGAGCGCGACGAGGCCGAACAACAGCAGGCCGGCGACGATCCGGTAGTACCCGAACGGTCGGAACGTGTGCCGCTGCAGGTAGCGCACGAATGGCCCGACGACGACGTAGGCGGTCACGAAGCTGACCGCGCAGCCGATCAGGAAGTCGACGAGCAGCGGGCCGAAGAATCGCTCGGAGTCCCCGACCAGTTTGAGCAGGCACGCGCCGTACAGCACCGGTAGTCCGACCAGGAACGAGAACTCGGCGGCTGCGACACGGTTCATGCCGAGCAGCAGTCCCCCCGCGATCGTCGCGCCCGAGCGACTCGTTCCCGGGATCAACGCGAGGCACTGGAACAGGCCGATGCCGATCGCCTGCCGGATCGACATCTCGTCGAGTCCCTGCCCGCGCTCGTCCGGCGGTCGGTTCCCGGCCCACTTCTCGAGGGCCAGCAGCGCGATCCCGCCGAGCAGCAACGTCGTCGCCACCGTGATCGGATGGAACAGCTTGGTCTCGATCCAGTCGTCGAGCGCGAGCCCGACGACGGCCGCGGGGATCGCGGCGACGACGAGCAGGATCCACAGATTGACGCGGCCGGGGCCGGCCGATCGACGCACGAGGTCGCGGGCCGACTCGAGCAGGCGCCGGCGGTAGAGGACCGCGATCGCGCTGATCGCCCCGATC
>JAGQQZ010000334.1 GCA_020425915.1 Planctomycetota bacterium
GAAGGTCTGGTGCTGCGGGACGACGTGCCCGCGGTCGGGGTCACGGTCTACGCCGGACGCCCGCGCCAGACGTTCACGGCCGTGACCGGCCCCGACGGACGCTACGTCATTCGCGGCATCGCGCCGGGCCGGTACCGGGTCAAGGCGCGCGACTCGACGATGCCGTTCGTCTCGCACCCGGATGCCGTCGAGGTGACGTCCGGGGCGACGACCGAGGTCGCGACGTTCGAACTCGAGGCGGGTCGGCGGGTCACGGGTTTCGTCGTCGATCAGGCCGACCGTCCGATCGCCGGCGCTCTCGTGTTCGTGCCGGCCTCGCTGTCGACGGCCTACACCGACGACGCGGGTCGGTTCGAGATCGACGTCGCGCCGGACGTGGAGGAACTACAGGTCTGGTCCGCGGACCAGCGCGTCCACGTGACCGAGCGCATCGGTCGGCGCCAGATGGAGATCCGACTCGACACCGTTCCGCGTCGGACGGTGCGCGCGCGCGTGATCGGTCTGCCTTCCCGTCGTCCGATCACGCGTGCGGTGCTGCGAGTGACGGCGGATCGGAGTGATCCGACCTGGGAGCAGGCGCTCTCCGATCAGCGCGACATCCCGTCGATGGCCGTCGAGATGGTCAACGGTTCCCTGGTCGCCGACTTGCCGATCGGCAAGTCGCGGATCGAGATCTCGTGCCAGGGATTCGCTCCGTTCGTGACCGAGGTCGACCTCGAGTCGGATCAGTCGCAGCCGTTCGACCTCGGCTCGGTGTTGCTCGAGCCGGGTGCGAAGGTGCGCGGACGCGTCGTCGGTGCGACTGGCCAACCGATCCCCGGGGCAGCGGTGTGGCTCGGTCGTGAGGTCGACCGGTTCCAGTCGAAGTTCCGTGTCCAGGTTCGGACCGACTCCGACGGCCGGTTCGAACTAGGCGGCGTGAGCCCGCGTAACCGGGACCTCATCGTCGCGTCCGAAGGGATGTCGACCGCGCTCTACCAGATCCGCATCCCGGCCGACTTGATCGACGATGCACCGTTCACTGTCGAGATGCAGCCGGCGTCCTTGATCGAGGTGCAGGTGTTCGATGCGGCGGGTCAACCGACCGAGAACGGGGTCGTCCGTCTGCAGAAGGACGGGACCACGATGGCGTTCGCCTATCCGGACACGACGGGCCGCGCGCGATTCATGGCGCCGAGCGCGGGTGAGTACGTGCTCGAGCTGTTCGGCGAGGGCGTTCAAGGGTCGCTGTTCGTCGGTCAGCGGCCCGAACGCTACGAGCTGACGCTGCGGTCGGAACAGTAGCTCCTGGCGTCACCGGCGCCGGCGCTCACAGCCGCGAGATCACCGCGTCCGTGAACTCGGCCGTCGTCGAGGTGCCGCCGAGATCGGCCGTGCGAGCGGTGCCGGACGCGATCGCTCCCGCGACCGCGGCCATGACCCGGTCGGCGGCCTCGTCCTCACACAGGTGACGCAGCATCAGCACGCCGGCGAAGATCAGAGCCGTCGGGTTCGCGATCCCCTTGCCGGCGATGTCGGGGGCCGAGCCGTGCACGGC
>JAGQQZ010000335.1 GCA_020425915.1 Planctomycetota bacterium
GCCGTTCGGGCTCTCGTACGCCGGGATGAACACGATTCCCTCGGGGCCGAGGTCGCCGGCGGTGCCGGCTTCGGCGTCGCCGCTGAAGTCGCGGCTCGTGACGTAGTCGACGTAGATCGGTGCCCACGGCAGCGTGACGTCCCAGACCATGACGCCGCCTACGCGCTCGAGGCAGACGAAGGCGTAGGTGTGGAAGCCGATCTGGCCGACGGTGACGCCCTCGGGCTCGGGACCCTTGTCGTCGGAGCGCGCGTCGAACGAGTCGTTCTCGTCGTTGTTCGAATTGAAGTCGTTCGGCAGCAACGTCGCGGTGACCTGCTCGATCGTGTCGCCGCTGTCCCAGACCAGGTCGCCGAACGCCGTGAAGATGCTCAGGGAGCGCGCGCCGAACGCGAACAGCACGTCCTTGTCACCGTCGTTGTCGAGGTCGCCACCGACCGTAGTCGTCGTCAGGCGACCGAGCTTGTCGTCGTCCTGGATGTCGGCGGGGAACGACGGATCGAGCGTCAGATCGCCGATGCGCGCCTCCTCCGAGAAGCCGTCGTAGTCGCGAGCGTCACCCTCGGTCGCGGCGAGCACGAACGGGATGCCGAAGAAGTTCGTCACCGCGATCGCGTCGGGCTGGTACATGCCGTAGACCGGCCAGTTCGCGATCTCGATGCCGCTGTCGCGGTTGCTCGGGTCGAGACCGTTGCCCGGCAGGTTGTGATTCTTGAAGCCGAGGCCGTAGAGCCCGATGACGCGCGCGGTCCGCAGGTGGATCAGCGCGAGGGCGTTGTTCTCCTGGCACACGGCCCAAGCGAAGATGCCGAACGGCCCACACGCGATGTACTCGGGCTCGAGGTCCTGCGCGACCGTCGCGCCGGGGCCGAAGATGCGGATCGACGGGTCGAGCCGGCGGTTCTGGAATCGACCGAAATCCGCAGTGCGCAGCGTCGCGTTCAGCGGGCCGCCGTTCATGCGGATGACCGAGATCGAACCTTCGGGATCGACCGTGTAGTCGTCGTTCGGCTCGCCTTCGTTGGCGACGAGCAGGTAGTGACCACCCGGCGAGAAGGTCAGCATGTCGGGCAGAGCGCCGACGGTGATCGCGCGGACGAAGTTGCCGTCGACGTCGAGGAACACGACCGAACCGGGATCCGTCTTCGGGTCGGCCTCGACGGCCGCCGCGACGACACCGTCGTGCACGGCGACGCTGTTGACGCCGTCGCCGTACGGCGAGAGGTCCACGGTGAACAGGAGAGTCGGATTGGTCGGGTCAGCGAGGCTGAGGACGTCGAGTGTGTTCGCGTCGGCGTTGGTGACGAACAGGCGCTGCGTGCCGGCGTCGTAGGCCGAGATCTCGGCGGCGCCTTCGTCGAAGACACCCGATTCGTAGCCTCCGATCTTGGTGAGTTGGATCTGAGCGGTGAGGGACACACACAGCGCGGACGCTGCGGCGATCGAAAGGATGGGTCGCATGGTGTTTCGTTGGGCCCGCGACTCGCGGGCGATCGAGTTGAGATGCGTGCACCTCAGCCGCGCGCGATGAAGAACTCTGCCAACGAATTGCAAAGTCGCCTTTTCCTTCTTCACGGGAACCACACTCAGCCGATGCTTGCAATCGCATCCAAGGCCTCGTGGTGAGCATCGGCAACATCCGAATCGACTGGCGCGCCAAGCTCCTCGTCGGGCTCGTGAACCTCGTGATCTGGTTCGTCGGTTATTTCTGGCTCAACCGGCGCGCGTTCGATTCCTACTTCGTCGTGCCGAGCACGGCCCTCGACGTCCTGCCACTGCTACCTTGGACGATCACGCTCTACCTGAGTTCGTGGGTCTACAGCGCGGCCGGGATCTTCCTGCTCCCGTCGGGTCATGACGCGCGGAAGTTCCTGGCATCGGTCGTCGTCGCCTACGCGATCTCGTTCGCAGCGTTCGCACTCTGGCCCACGCAGCTCGACCCGGCGCTGCGGATCGAGGCCGACCCGACCGCGATGCACGAATGGTTCGGAGCGGCGTTCGCCTGGGTCCAGGCAGCCGACCGGCCGTACACGTGCTTCCCGTCGCTGCACGTCGCGAACGCGGAACTCGTGATGCTCGCGCACTGGCGCACACCACGGGCCGCCTGGATGACGATCTGGGCACTCGCGATCGCGCTGTCGACGATGACGACCCGGCAACACGTTCTCGTCGACGTCGTCGGCGGCGCAGCCGTCGGAGTGCTCGGATTCTGGATCGCGCGGCGAATCTCCAGGCCGGAGCCACGTCCGGACTGAGCCGAAGCACGTCCGTTACGCACCCGGTCCCGGAGACTACGATGCGTCCGACAAGTCGGCCTTCACCGAGTGACCAACCGATGCCAAGTCCCCACCGCCGTTCGTTCGGTCCCGTCCTGACCATGGTGCTCGCGCCCACGAGCGGACTCGTCGCCCAGACCGAACTCC
>JAGQQZ010000336.1 GCA_020425915.1 Planctomycetota bacterium
ACAGTCGAGCGTCGATCGTCAGCGTCTCCAACTCGCGGCGCACCGGCGGCGACGAATCGCCGGCGTTGGACGATCCCTGGTCCACGCTAGGCAGCTGAGCCGTGTCCGCGCCCGGACGGGACGCGGTCTCCGGCGCGTCGTCGAGCTTCGGGGCCAGATCGCGCCCGTCGGCGCGAGACCAGACCAGGCCAGCGATGCCCGCGAGCACGACCGCGAGCGTGAACAGCAGGAGGCGTCGCATCCGTGGTTCCATGTCGCCACCGCGCGCCGGATCCTGTCGTTCTCACACGATCCAAGAAGCCCACGACTCTCGATCCCCTCGTGGCTATGGTCCGATGGCATGTGGGAATTCCCCGCCTGGGATCCGGTGATCGTCGAACTGTACGGTGGCGTGGCGCTGCGCTGGTACGGATTGGCGTACGTCGTCGCGTTCTTCGTCGCGCAGAGCCTCATGACGCGGCTGCAGCGGGACGGGTTCTTCCGCGTCGAGCGCGAACAGGTCGGCGACCTGATCTTCTACACGGTGATCGGCACGATCCTCGGTGGGCGCGTCGGCTACGCGTTGTTCTACGAGAACGAGCTGTTGCACCCCGGCCAGTTCATCCAGGTCTGGAAGGGGGGGCTCTCGTTCCACGGCGGTCTGCTCGGGGTCGTGTTTGCGTTCGCGCTGTTCGCGCGCAAGCGTCGCCTCCGGGTCGCGCGCCTTGCCGACGTGTGCGCGCTCGCCGTGCCGCCGGGGATCTTCTGCGTCCGGATGGCGAACTTCGTCAACGGCGAGCTGTACGGAAGGGTGTGCTCGGCCGGGACGTTCTCGGCGATGCAGTTCCCGACCGACGACATCGCGCTGCGACGGTTCGGGTTGCTCGCGCCCGAGATCGACAACCGTGCGCGCGAGCTCGGGATCCAGTACGCGGTCGGTCACCTCGAGTGGAAGGATGTCGCCGACCGTCTCGGTCCGCACGCCGAGCAGCTCGAGCCGTTGCTCGACTGGGACGCGGTGCGGGAATTCGTGCCCTATCGATTCCCCTCGCAGCTCTACGAAGGGTTCGGCGAAGGAATCGTCGTCGGGGTGCTGCTGTGGATCCTGTACGCCAAGACGAGATCCAAGCCGCTGCGTCCCGGTCGCCTCGGCGGCGTGTTCCTGCTCGCCTACGGTGTGATCCGTTGGCTGATCGAATTCGTCCGCCAGCCGGACCGGCAATTCCGCGACGCGGACCATCCGATCGGCACCGTGTTCCTCGGCATGACGATGGGGCAGCTGTTGTGTGCCGGGATGATCGCTGCGGGGCTCGTGATGCTGTTGCGCCCCACGAAACCCGACGAAGTCAACGAGAGGAGCATGGCATGACCGACGAACTGATCTTGAGGGGCGGCCGAGTCGTCTCGTCCACCGGCGTGACCGAGGCCGACGTGCACGTCCGCGGCGAGCGGGTCGCTGCCGTCGGCCCGCGCCTGGCGGTCGCGGGTGCCAGCGAGATCGACGTGTCCGGCAAGCTCGTCTTCCCGGGTCTGATCGATCCCCAGGTCCACTTCCGCGAGCCCGGCCTCGAGCACAAGGAGGACCTCGCGAGCGGATCGCTGGCCGCGATCGCCGGCGGTGTGACGTCGTTCTGCGAGATGCCGAACACGAAGCCGCCGACCACCGATCCCGAACGTCTCGCCGACAAGTGCGAGCGCGCGACCGGTCGATCGCACGCCGACTTCGCGTTCTTCCTCGGCGCCTCGCCCGAGAACGCCGATCGACTCGGGGAGTGGGAAGACCTGCCCGGCTGCTGCGGCATCAAGGTGTTCCTCGGCTCGTCGACCGGGACGCTGCTGGTCCGCGACGACGCGACGCTCGAGCGCGTCCTGCGTTCCGGTCACCGGCGCGTCGCCGTGCACTCCGAGGACGACTACCGACTCGAGGAGCGCTACGCCGCGATGGCCGCGGACGCGACGGTCGACCAGCACCCCGAGATCCGCGACGTCGAGTGCGCCGTGCGCGCGACCACGCGCTTGCTCGATCTCGTCGAGAAGACCCGGCGACCGGTCCACGTCCTCCACCTCAGCACCGCCGAGGAGATCGCGCTGATCGAGGAGCGCGGGCTCGGCGATCTCGTGACGTGCGAGGTCACGCCGAACCACCTGTTCCTCGAGGCGCCCGAGTGCTACGAGCGGTGGGGCACGCTCGCCCAGATGAACCCCCCGGTCCGCGACCGGCGCCATCGAGACGTCCTGCGCGACGCGCTGGTCCGCGGCACGATCACCTGCATCGGCAGCGATCACGCGCCGCACACCAAGGAGGAGAAGGCCAAGCCCTACCCTGCCAGCCCGTCCGGCATCCCCGGCGTCCAGACGATCCTGCCATTGCTGTTGACGGCGGTGCGCGACGGATGGCTGCGCTACGAGGACATCGTCCGGATCTGCACGCTCGGACCGATCCGGGCC
>JAGQQZ010000337.1 GCA_020425915.1 Planctomycetota bacterium
CGCCCTGCCGGGGACGACGTGCCAAGTGGAGGTCGTGCGGCCGAAGTCGCTCGCGATGCTCACGTCCCTCCACCTGGACCAGCGGCCCCGCGTCGGCCTCGTCCCGCAACGGGATCTCTCGGTCGAGGACCCGAGCCGGAGCGACCTCAACGACGTCGGCGCGATCGGTCACATCGTCGGCCACGTCCACCACGAGGGACTCGGCTACGTGCTGACCGTGGAGGTCGATTCCCGCGCGCGACTCGGTCGATTGAGTCAGGAGTCGCCGTTCCTCGTCGCGGAGCTCGAGCGCGTCGACGACGACGATCGCCCCGCCCCACAGGCACTCCGCGACTCCGCGGCCGAGGTGCTCGGCGACTTCGACGCAACCGCGCCGACTTCGTGTGGCCCGCTCGCGGACGCGGTCGTCGCGGCCGTGACCGCGCGGTTCGCGGGTCGCCTCGCGGCACTCGACGCGATCGACCTCGACGCCCGTGCCGACCACGCCGTCGACCTCGCGCGTCGTGATCGCTCCGAGCGCGCACGGGTCGCCGCGCTCGAACCACCGACCGGCAGCGACCTCCGACAATTGTGGGTTCTCGAACCAGACGCCGAGGAACGCATCGAGCGCGACCTCCGCGACGGCAGGATCACCGAGCAGGAAGCCGGCTGGTTGCGCGAGTTCCGCGACGAGGGCTACGTCGTCTGGGAACGACTGGTCGAGCCCGAGTTGATCGATGCACTCGTGGCCGACATCCGCGCGATCCGCGAACGGCCGGGTCATTTCGTCTCGACCGATCACAAGCGGACGCGACCGTTCCGGATCACCGGCTCGGACTTCGACTCGTTCGAGAGCATCTTCGACCTCTATGTCAATCTGGAGAGTTCGCGACGGGTCTGCTTCCACCCGACGATCACGCGTTTCCTGCAGATCCTGTTCGACACGCGGCCGATCGCGATGCAGCAGCTGCTGTTCCAGCGCAGCAACCAACACCTGCTGCACCAGGACACGGCGTACGTCTGCACGCGGGACGCGCTGCTGATGACGGCGACCTGGATCGCGCTCGAGGACGTGGTGCCGGGCCGCGGCGAGCTGACCTACTTCGAGCGCAGCCACAACCTGCCGCACGTCCTGTTCCGGGACGGCTCGAAGCGCTTCAACCCCGAGCTCGACGACGCGAACCGCACGATGGAGAGCCTGATCGATCGCTGCGAGGAGCACGGCTGCACGAAGCGGGACTTCATCGCCAAGAAGGGTGACGTGTTCTTGTGGGCTGCGGACCTCGTGCACGGCAGCAACCCGCGCACGGCCCCCGAGCACGAGACGCGCATGTCCTGCGTGACCCACTACTGCCCGGAGACGACGGAGCCGCTCTACTTCTGGTTGCGTCCCGAGCTGCGGCACGTCCAGCCGTACCGCGACGACGCCGCGTTTGCGAGTTCGAACTACGAGCTGCCGGTCGACGGCGTCGCGCGCCCCGTATTCCTCGACTCGGAGCCGTGCTGAGACGGTTCCTGCGCGCGACGCGCGGATAAGATCGAGCCGACCATGCGCCACGCCATCTTCGCCGTCCCGTTCGCCCTCGACAACACGATCAAGTTCGTCGAGATCGCAGCCCAGCTGCCCGACCTGCGACTCGGCGTCGTCTCACAGGATCCGGCGGAGAAGCTGCCCGCGGAACTGCGCAAGCGCATCGCCGCCTTCGAGCGCGTGCCGGACGCGATGGACGCCCGCCAGCTCGCGAACGCGGCGCGCAAGATCGCCAAGGGGTTCGGCGGCGAGCTCGACGCGATGTTCGGCATCCTCGAGCAACTCCAGGTCCCGCTCGCCGAGGCGCGCGCGATGCTCGGACTGCCGGGCCTGTCGGTCGAAGCCGCGACGAACTTTCGTGACAAGGCGCGCATGAAGGACGTCCTGCGCGCTCACGACCTACCGTGCGCCGGCCACATGCTGGCCCGCACGGCGCAGGACGCGCTTCGATTCGGGGACGAATGCGGCTTCCCCGTCGTCGTCAAGCCGCCGGCCGGGGCGGGCGCGAAGCAGACATTCCGGGTCGACAACCGCGACGAGCTCGAGCGGGCGCTGCGCAACATGCCGCCGCGGCCGCAGCAACCGGTGTTGCTCGAGGAGTTCATGCAGGGTCGCGAGTTCTCGTTCGACTCGATGAGTCTCGGCGGTGAGCAGGTGTTCCATTCGATCTCGTGTTACTCGCCGACGCCGCTGCAGGTCATGGAGGCGCCGTGGATCCAATGGAACGTGCTCCTCCCGCGCGACATCTCCGGTGACGAGTTCGCCGCGATCCGCACCGCCGGCCCGCGAGCGCTGAAGGCGTTGGGCATGGCCAGCGGCATGACCCACATGGAGTGGTTCCAGCGCGACGACGGCTCGATCGCGATCTCGGAGGTCGCGGCCCGCCCGCCGGGAGCGCAGTTCATGACGCTGATGTCGTTCGCGCACGACTTCAACTTCTACCGCGCTTGGGCGGACGTCATGGTCGGCGGCGCTTTCACCCCGCCCGATCGACGCTATGCCTGCGGCGCGGCCTACCTCCGCGCGCAGGGCCAGGGCCGCAAGGTGGTCGAGATCAAGGGACTCGATCGCGCCCAACAGGAACTCGGCGAACTCGTCGTCGAGGCGAAACTGCCGAAGAAGGGTACGCCGAAGTCGACGAGCTACGAGGGCGAGGGCTACGTCGTCCTGCGGCACGAGGACACCGAGGTCGTCGCGAACGGTCTGCGCCGCATCGTCGAGATCCTGCGCGTCGAGCTGGGCTGATCACGTGCCGCGGCGTCCGCTGGAGATCCGACTCGATCAGCTCGCCGCGAACCGGCCGATCGTCACGGCCCACCGCGGCGATCCGGTGGCGTTCCCCGAGAACACCGAAGCCGCGTTCCGCGCCGCCGCGTCGCTCGGCGCCGAGATCATCGAGTTCGACATCCGCGAGACCCGTGACGCCGCGTTCGTCTGCATCCACGACGCCACGTTCGATCGCACGACCGACAGCGCCGCCAAGTTCGGGCGCGCCGCCGTCCGCGTCGACGAATCGTCGCTCGCCGACGCGCGAACGCTCGACGCCGGCGCGGGTGAGCCGGTCCCCGAGCTGCGATCCGCGATCGCGAGCATGCACCCCGCGATCCCGATGATCGAGCGCAAAGGCGGGTCGGCGCGCGAGCTGGTGGAGCTGCTCCGTAGCCACGACCTCGTCGACGACGTGTTCGTCCAGTCGTTCGACTGGGAGTGGGTCGCCGAAGTGCGCAAGCTCGCTCCCGAACTCGCGATCGGCCTGCTCGGGGGCGACGACGACCATCCGCGATTGCTCGCCGAGGACCTCGAGACGCTGACCGCACTCGACGCGGCCTTCGTCCACTGGCAGGTCGACCGCGTCGACCAGGAACTCGTCGACGCGGTCCATGCTCGTGGCGCGAAGGTCTGCGTGTTCACCGCGAACACCGACGACGAGTTCGAGCGTCTGACCGCGCTCGGCGTCGACGCGATCACGACGAACCACCCGGCGCGCCTCATCGAGTTCCGCTCGGCGCGGGCCGGCGAGCAACCGCGATCGGGCTGACCCGCGGTCGAGCGAAGGACCTGGACGCGACCGAGGCTACGGCGCGGCGCCGCCGTAGAAGTAGCGCCCGAGCCCGACCGTGAAGATGCAGCAACCGTACAGCGCGTGCTCGTACCACACGAGCCGAAGCGACTTGGTGCGCAGGTAGGTCCAACCGAACAGCAGACCGCCCGCGAACGAGAGCCCGACCGAGACCATGCTGCCGAACGCGATGTGCACCCAGCCGAACACCAGCGACGAGACGATCAACATCGCGGCAGGTGACGGCAGCATCTGCGCGTAGCGGTGGAAGAAGAACACGCGGAACACGACTTCCTGCGGTAGCACCGAGAACGTCGGGTAGACGACCATCACGAACGCCCAGACGCCCGGTCGCTCGGACGGGAATCGCACGAACTCGTGTGGCAGCAGCAACGCGGTGCCTGCCGCGAGCACGGCAGCCCCGACGACGAACAGGCCGGTGACGCGCAGGAGTTCGCCGCCGCCGAATCGCGCCCGCCAGCGCGCGCGGATCCGGAACCGCCGATCGCGGTACAGCAGCACGCTGATGATCGCCGCGAACACGAGGATCGAAGGGACGATCGGCGGACGCAACGACGTGGATCGCGCCCACCAGAACACCGCCGGTCCGATGACGAACAGGATCAGGAACTCCGGCAGGCAGGCGAATCGCCTGCGGGAGTCCGATCGCTCCGTCAGGTGGTCGGTGGTCGCAGTCACAGGGCCGAACAGTTGATCGTCACGCGGCAGGCGGGAGCTGAACGCGCGATGGCTCGGACCCGCAGGCGCGCCTCCAAGGGCGTTCCGGGCGCGTTCCGCGGACGGGGCTACGGCGACTCGATCGGACGCAGCCGATCGAGCAGCGCCTCCATCGCGCGCCGGATCCGAGCGCGACGGGTCTCCGTGTCGAGATCGGGGTGGATGTGCGCCTGCACGGTGCCACGCCACAGCAGCTTGCGAGTCCGCGGTTCGACGACGTCGAGCACCAGCGTGCCTTCGTCGAACTCCCGTGCCCCGTCGACCAACAGCGAACCCGACTCGACGCCGTTGTGGCGGCTGACGCCCTGGTCGTCGATCCGCCGGTCGATCGACGCCGAGATCGCGACGAGGACGTCGGCATCCGGCCGAGCCGTCGGCTGGAGGCCACGGCGTCCGAACGCCTCCTCGAGCTCACGGATCAGCGTCGCGCCGAGCTCGCGGTCGAAGCGTTCGTCGACGGCGATGTACGACGATCGCATCCATCGAAACGTGCCCCAGCGCGGCAACTGTTCCCCGGGGTCACCCACCGACGAGACCTCGTAGCTGGGCGGTTCCGGGTCCGCCTTGGTCCCGGCACACGACGAACCCGTGAGCACGAGCAACACCGTGGAGATCGATGTCCGCGAGATCCGCATGCCGCGCAGCCTACCCGCTGACGCCCGCCCGGACGCACCTCACCTCGTATTCCGTGCGCGGTGCTAGCGGGCGCCGACCGGCTCCGGCCGCGCACGCCACGCGTCCAACACCGGGTTGCCGGGTCCGTCGGGCCGGAACAACACCGGCGGTGGATACACGTGCGGCGGCAACGGCACGCTGCCCTGGTCCTCCGGCGCGCGCCCGTACGTCCCGTCCCCACCGCGCACCGACGATCGTGGGTGCCACGAGAAGTGGTAGTAGTACATCCCCGGCAACCACAGCGTGTGCGGCGACGACTGGATGTAGATGTCGCCGTGCTCGACGTAGCCGTGTCGGCCCCACTCGAGGCCGTTGCCCTTCAACCCGGCCAGCGACGCGATGCGGATCGCGAAGTTGTAGCAGCCGTGATCGGTGTCGGGCTGCACGAGGTCGTGCGGACGACACGTCCCCGGCCCGGCGAAGCCCGGGTGGATCGGCTTCATGCCGATGTGTTTGACGAGCACACCGTCCGTCGGGGTGTGGTCGAGCGGGCGACCGTGGTTCTGGACCGGGTCGTGCAGCGCCGGATGGTGCTCGTGCATCGCGAGCAGTCGCCGGCAGAACGCGAGCGACTCGCCGACGTGGACCTCGTCGCCATCGAGCTTGAGGATGTGCGTCGCGCCGCGTCGACGCGCCTCGGCAAGCATCGCGTCCCGGTTCTCGACCTCGGACGGTCCGCCCCAGTTCTCGAACAGCGTCAGCTTGTCGGAGATCTGCGGCATGTCGCGCACGATCTCGACGGTTCGATCGACGGAACCGTTGTCGAACAACAGGATCTCGTCGACGTGCGGGTAGACGGACATCAGGGAGTACCAGATCCAGTACTCCTCGTTGCGGACCATCGAGACGGCGACGAGCTTCACGACCGACTCATCGGCGCTCGCGGCGGAGACGCTTGAACCTCGCCGCCCCCGAAGCGCCGATACGAAGGGGATTCCGGCGCTGGCCTCCCGGGTTCGAATCCGCGACACTCCGCGCAACATGCTCGTCGCGGTCACAGGCGCCTCCGGCATGCTCGGCGGCCACATCGTCGAGCACTTGGTCCAGCACGGTCACTCGGTCCGCGGTCTGACGCGCCGAGTCGGTGGCCGGGATCTCCGCGCCGACGGCGTCGACTGGGTCGAGGGCGGACTCGACGACCGGGCCGCGCTCGACCGCCTCGTCGCCGGCACCGATGCGATCGTGCACGCCGCCTACTCCCCGATCGAGGCGCCGCCGCCCGAGGGCCGGTCGGCGGCCGAGCAACTGATCCAGACCAACCTCGGAGGCACGGTTCGGCTGATCGAGCGCACCCCGTCGACCCGGCTCGGCCAGCTCGTCTACGTGTCGAGTCTCGCCGTGTACGGGACCGCGTCGCACCTGGAACCGGCCGCCCAACGCGTGCCGATCGACGAGGACTATCCCGTGTGGCCCGGCGAGTTCTACGGCGGCCACAAGGCTGCGCTCGAGCGACTGGTGATCGCCGGCGCCGGCCAGCTCGGACTCAACACCGCCGCGTTCCGGATCGGCTGCGTGTTCGGTCACTACCCGGACCTGGCGCGCGATCACCTCGCGACCGTCGCGCGGGAGGCCGTGGAGTTCGGCGAGATCCGCACGCGAGTCGGCGCCTACGCGATCACCGCCGGCGACGCAGCCGCACTGCTGTGCGGAGCCGTCGGCGACGCCGACGCCCGTGGGCGCGTGTTCAACACGTTCGACCGGTGGATCGACTTCTCGAGCGCGGCGGAGCCGCTCTCCCGGATCCTCGGTCGCGAGATCCGGGTCGCGTGCGAGCCCGCGCCCGAACCGCAGCCGCCGATCCGAAACGACCGAATTCGCGCCCGGATGCCGGCCTGGAGTACCGAAGCGGCGCTCGAGCCGCTGCTCGCGGAGCTGGTCGCGCGGATCCGATCCGGCGAGTAGCCGACGACGATTCAGGGTCTCGCCCGGACCGCGCCGATGAACAGAGCGTGAACGACCTCCCCACGGTGCCGCTCCCCCGCCGCCCGCTGCGCGTCGCGTTCGACGCCGGCCACCTCCAGGAACGTGGCACCGACGTCGCACTGTTCGACTACGCGCACTTCAACGAGACCCTGCTCGGCAACCGCTCGCGCATCCTCTGCCCGGCACAGGCCGACATCCGCTGCATCGACAAGTTCCGCGAGCGCTTCTCGGTGTGGCTCTACCGATCGCCGACCGAGCTGCGCGAAGCCCTGCAGGACGTCGACGTCTACTACCGCATCGACCACGGTGCCGACCACGGCGAACCCGTCGTCCGTCCGCCGAACGGCATCAGCGTCGTGCACGCCGTGTTCGAGGCGCGCCAACCGCACGGCGACGTCTACGCCGCGGTCTCCGACTGGGTCGCGACGCGCCGCGGTCTCGGCGACGTTCCCGCGGTCCCGCACATCGTGCACCTACCGGACGACGACGGCGACCTCCGCGACGAACTCGGCATCCCGCCGGACGCCGTGGTGCTCGGACGCCACGGTGGGCCGGACACGTTCGACATCCCGTTCGTCCACGACGTCGTGCGCGAGATCGTCCCACGCCGCGACGACCTGTGGTTCGTGTTCCTGAATACGCGACCGTTCATGCCACCGCACCCGCGGGTCCTCCACCTCGACGCGACCTCGGACATGGTGCGCAAGACGCGGTTCATCAACTCGTGCGACGCGATGCTGCACGCCCGCCGCGAAGGAGAGACCTTCGGACTGTCGGTCGGCGAGTTCTCGATCCGCAACAAGCCGGTGCTGACCTGGACCGACGGCACCGACAACCACCACATCGACGTGCTGCGCGAGAAGGGCATCTACTACCGCACGGCCGAGGAGCTCCGGACGCTGTTGATGGGCATCCACGGTTTGCAGGGCGACTATGACGCGTTCAGCGAGCGTTTCTCGCCCGCCGTGGTCATGGATCGGTTCCACGAGGTCTTCCTCGAGCCCGCGCGCCGCCGTCAGGACCGCCCGGTCCCGGCGTTGGTCTAGCGCGCCGTCGCGTGCGGCAGCGCGTCGAGCACTTCCTTCAGGAACTGACCGTCGCGGAACGACCGACTGATCTTCGTGCAGCCGAGTCGGACGATGACCGCCTCCCGCGACGGCACGACCGCGACGACCTGCCCTTCGTGTCCCGACGCGTAGAACAGGTCACGAGGCAGGTCGACGTAGACGCGGTCGGCGCCGTCGTCCTCGAGGCCCGCGTTCAACCACCAGTGGCGACCGTACTGGCCGCGCGGTGACTCGGCGGTCGGTTCGGTGCTGGCCGCGACCCAGCCCTCGGGCAGGATGCGCTGACCGGCGAACACTCCGTCCTGCAGGTAGAGCAACCCGAACCGGGCCCAGTCGCGCGCCGTCGCGAACACGAACGACGAGCCGATGAACGTCCCGGCCGCGTCCGGCTCGATGACGGCGTGGTTCATGCCGATCCGGCGGAACAGGCTCACGTGCGGGAACGCGTGGTAGTCGTCGAGCGATGCGAAGGTCGAGCGGAGCACGCGACAGATGACGTTGGTCGTCCCGCTCGAGTAGTCCCAGAGCGAACCGGGCTCGTCCGCGACCTCTCGCGACGCCGCGAAGCCGCTGGCGTCGGCGACGCCGAACAGCATGCGCGTCACGTCCGAGTCGATCCTGTCGTAGCGTTCGCTCCACGCGAGGCCGGACGTCATGCGCAGCATCTGGTCGAGGGTGATCTTCCGATCGTCGTTCCAGAGGTCGAGTGCGACCGGTTCGTCGACCGCGAGCTTGCCCTGACCGACGCGGATCCCGACCAGCGCGTCGACGACGCTCTTCGCCATCGACCAACCGTGCAATGGCGTGTCCCGATCGAAGCCGTCGGCGTAGCGCTCGGCCACGATCTTGCCACGGTGCACGACGATGACGGCCCGCGTGCGCGGATCGAGCGACTTGGCGTAGCCCGCGAACACGGTGTCGATCGCCTTCGCCAGCGCATCCTCGTCC
>JAGQQZ010000338.1 GCA_020425915.1 Planctomycetota bacterium
CCGCGCCTCGAGATCCAGGGCGGCGAGCGTGCGAACATCGTCGTCCGCCCCGTGCTCGACTCCGTCGGCACGCTGGGCGAGCCGGTGGATCTTCCCGGGGCGTCGGGATCGAAGAGCGGGTTCGACCTCCGGCTCGAACCGGGCATCTACCGCGCGACCCTGCGCGGCGACGGCGGTCGCTTCGCGGAGGTGCCTCTCGCGAGCGCGCCGGGACGACTCGAACAGCGACTGCGCGTCCGACTGGCTGCGCCGCGCGAAGCTGCTGCGGTTCCCCCGACCGAGGTGCGAAGCGTCGAGACGCCGGGGCTCGGCTCCTTCGACGCGCCCGTTCCCCCTCCCTACGGAGGTGTGACCGTGGGTGTCAGCGGCGGAATCGTCGCGCCGTTCGTGGTCGATGCGGCCTGTCTCACGAATCGCGACTACATCGCCTTCGCGATCGACGAGTACTCGGGCCCGCGGCGTCCGCGCGCGAGCGCGAGCGAGTGGCTCGTCGAGGCACTCGTGGAGCGCGGGCTTCCCGACGACATGGCGAACGCGCACCGCGACGGGCTGGCGGCACCGTCGTCGAGGTGGAACACGCTGCCGGTCACCCGACTCGACTGGTACGACGCGGTCGCGCTCGCCGCGAGCCTGGGCAAGCGCCTCCCGAGCCTCGCCGAGTCCCGCGCGGTGAGCTACGGCGCCGACCCGTCGTGGATCACGGACCCGTCCCTCGGTCCGATCGCCTCGCGCTTCAACGTCGGCAACAACGCAGGCACCGGTCCCAGCGGCCTCATCAGCTTCGCCTCGTACCTCGCTGCCGTCGAACCCGCCGTCGCGCGGGAGCCCATGGGCCCGGTCGGTACGTACCACGCGCTCGGGAACGTCGAGGAGTGGACCGACACGCCGACGGACGTCGGAGCGTTCCGCGAGTTGCCCACGAGCGGCGCCGCGTTCTTCATCGCGACGAACGCGTGGCCCGATCCCGTCGAAGCGCTCGATCCGGTCACCGGCAGGTTCACCGGCGTCGTCGACGCGAACGGTCCGTTCGTCACGACCGGCATCCGCTGCGTCCGGTCGGCGGCACCTGTGTGATCCGAGCGGCGCGCGTCGCGGCAGGAAGTTGCATTTCCGAATCGTTCGGTTTCTCCGGCGCGTCGCCGTCTCGAAACACCGACGACGCATGGCGACCACTCGACGGATCTCTCGACGCCGTGCGAGCATGACGTGATCGGCCCCCGGCCCGGGCCACACATCACGAACCACGACATCGAGGAGATCCATGCTCGCGAACTACGCCGTCGCCCTGACCGTCGAACTCACGCCGCACTCCGTCCCGAGGCTCGCCGCGCTCTCCGCCGCCGAGCAGCAGCGCGTCGCGGACCACATCGACACCGTCCTCTTCGATCCGCTCGGTGCGCCGCCGACGGGTGCTCCCTGGACCGGGACCATCCCGATCGACGGAGCCACGTCGAGCATCGTGTTCGCCGACGTGTACGCCGTGATGAACACCGTCGTCGCGGACTGGAACTCGAAGTACACCCTCCAGTTCCAGACGGGCAGCGCCGGGACGGACCCGACCTCGCGCCCGCTCAACAACACGTTGAAGTGGGTCTACATCAACGGTGAGTGGATCCGCGTCCCCAACGCCTCGATGTTCCTCGCACCGAACGCGACGTCGCCCTACGACCCGCTCGTGAACCTGCGCGACAATCCG
>JAGQQZ010000339.1 GCA_020425915.1 Planctomycetota bacterium
ACTGTTGCCGCCACAGGCGATCGGACTGCAGCTCGACCACGCCGTCGTACTGTTCGATCCGGTGACGCAGGCACCTGCGTACGTCGGCAACCCGACCTCGCTCGAGTTCGTTCCGTAGGCGCGAACTCGAGTCCGCGCGGCCGTCGGTCACATGCCGACGACCAGCGAGAGGTGGTTCGACATCGAAACGTCGGCGCCGGGGATGCAGGGCGACAGGCCTGGCGTGACGACCAGGCACTGCGCGTGGAGTTGGAACCCGAAGTGGCTCGGGCTCGCGGGCACCGGCCACTCCTGCACCGAGCGGCCGTTCGCGACCGCGATCGGCGCGGAGACGAACGTCGGCAACAACAACTCACAGTCGCCGCACGACCAGACCAGCGGCGACGCGCCGTCGGCGAACGACATCACCGAGACGGTCGCCGAGGGATCGGCCCCGTCGAGTCGGAACCCGAACAGAGAGTTCCCGAGCGCGAACGGGCCGCCGGTCGAGCTCAGCACACCGCCACCACCGCAGCCACCGCCGAGATCGACGATCGAACCAGCGGTCCGGAAGACGTCGTCCTGGATCTCGTCACCGATCGTCGTGTTCCGGCGGATGATGCCGGCGAGCGTCTGCGACTCGACGAGGACGGTCATTCCCGGCGGCAGATACTCCTCGTACCAGAAGCGGTCGCCGTCGCGCAGTCGCTCGAACTGGTCCTTGAGGACCGCGAACACGAGTTCGCCGACCATCGCCCCCGCGACGTGATCCTCGGCGAGACCGCCGATCCACGCATCGATGTCGTCGACGGTCGCGTACGCCGCGGCGAGGCGGCTCTGCACGCTCGGGTCACTCGACACCTCGGCGAACGTCGCACGCGCCGGCAGACCCATCGCGACTCGAAGCTCGTTGTAGCTCGGCAGGCCGTGGTCACGACCGCGCTGGATGTTCAGCGACGCGAGGTCGAATCCACCCGATCCGGGCGGACCGAACAGGAAGTTGCGAACGTCGTCGACGACCTCCGTGTCGATCTCCTGGGCGACCTGTCGCGTGAGCCCGCGCAGCAGCGGCTCGATCCCGTGCGCGACGATCGCGCCCGGGTTGAAGAACGCGTTCCGCAGATCGATGTGTCCGGCCGCGATCGGCGCGAGTTCCTTGTCGAGCCGGCGAAGCGTCGGCGACAGCATGCTGTGTCCGAACCGGTACGCCGCGGTCGAGAACTCGTTGCGGATCGACGGGTCGACGGAGGAGTCGTAGCCCGAGTACGGGCTGAGCGCGCTCGCGCCGAGCAGCGTCGGCAACCACTCGGAGTAGGTCACGACCTGGATCTCGGCGACGACGATCGCCCGTGCCGCCTCGTAGAGCTCGTCCCCCGACGCGGCCGGCCACATCGTCGCGAAGAAGGCGGCCCAGTAGTTGTGCTCCCGGACGAACAGCGTGTGCATCGCGGTCAGACCGTTCTGCTCGTTGGCGCGCACGTCTCCGGCGAGGAACATCGTCGGATCGAACTCGGTCGGCGCGTTCGGCATGGCGCCGGTGTTGAAGGGGAGCAGGTCCCCCGCGCTCGTCCGCATGCGGCCCGTGCCGTCCAACGTTCGCAGCGCGGCGGCCCGGGTCGCGTCGGACCCGTAGACCATCGACCCATCGAGGAAGCTCGTGATCGCGTTCACCTGCTGCCGCGTCGCCGGCAATCCCGACATGACGTAGTCCGACCGGCTGAGTCCGATCGTCACGGCTCCGGTCGAGGTCGGGTCGAAGAAGATGTCCCCGGTCGGCACCTGGATCGGGAACGACTCGGACGGGTGCGCAGCATCCGTCAGGTCGATGTCGTGGTCGATGAACTGACCCCACTGCCAGATCATGTCGGAAGCGCCGATCGCGTTGGTCTTCGTACCGACCTGAGCGCAGACCTGGTTGCTGATCTCACGTGCGCTGTTCCGGGTAGCGCCAGCTGGAGAACTCGTGCCATCGGCGTAGGCCGGCAGCCCGAATCGGGCGAGTTCGATGCCCGCACTGCCCCAGCTCGGGTTCGACAGGTTGTTCCCCGACCCGTCGATGGTGCGCGGTTCGGTCGGGAACTGGGCAGCCACGGGAGCTGCGAGGATCGAGGCAAACAGGAGCGAGCTCCAAGCCCCACGCCGCTGCGTGGATTTCGTCGTGTGGATCATGGTGTGTGGTGTGCCGGCGAAGAGACGGCGGAAGTCTAGCGCCAGATCTCGGGCGATGGACATCCCATCCCCGCGCGCTCGCGGGCGCTCGAGCTAGCCTCGATCGCGGCCGTGGAACTCGCGATCCGAAGCGGGCTTCATGGACTCGGCGCAGCGTACGCATGGTCTCGAATCGGGACCGAATCCGGCCGGTTTCCGATTCGACGGAACGAGCGGTGGCTACTCGTCCGAACTCGCGGCGCCGGCGGCGACCAGTTGATCCGCGCCGCCCGGCATCGCGAGCAGCGGCAGCGTCACACGGAACGTCGCCCCTTCGCCGACCTCGCTCTCGACGAGGATCTCTCCACCGTGCTGCTCGACGATGTCGCGCGTGATGGCGAGTCCGAGGCCGGTTCCGTTCGGCTTGTCGGTCATCGAGTCCGTCGACACCTGACGGAAGCGTTCGAACACGACCTGCTTGTCGTCGCCGTCGATTCCGTGGCCCCAGTCCTGCACTTCGATGACGGCGACGTCGTCGTCGCGACGCATGCGAACTTCGACCCGCCCCCCCGACGCCCCGAACTTGATCGCGTTGCTGATCAGGTTCGTCATCACCTGTTGGATCCGATCGCGGTCCACGGTCGCGTCCACACACGTCTCGACCGCGGTCGTGTCGACCTCGACCCCGCCCTCGGATGCGACCGGCTGGAGAGCCCGTGCCGCGCCCAGCACGACCTCGTCGAGGCGCACGTCCTCGAGCGACCACTCGACGTTGTTCGAGTGCACCTTGCTGAAGTCGAGCACCTGATCGATGAGTCGCGTCAGTCGCTCCGATTCCGAGACGATGATGCCGAGGAACTCCTCACGCGTCGCCGGGTCTTCGTCGCCGTAGTCACGCAGGATCTCCGAGTAGGCACGGATCGAGGTCATCGGGGTCCGGAGTTCGTGCGAGACGTTCTGCACGAACTCGGTCTCCTTCTGCGCGGCGGCGATCGCCGTGTCGCGAGCCTCGATGAGTTCCTCCTCGACCTGCTCGCGCCGCGCGATGTTGGCCATCAGGCGTCGCACCATGTCGTTGAAGCGGTTCGCCAGGTCCTCGAACTCGTCGCCGCTGTGGATGTTCAGCGCGACCGAGAAGTCGCCGCCGGCAACCTTCCGCGTCGCGCCATCCAACTGCGTGATCGGTCCGAGGCTGCGCCGGATCTGGACGAGACTCAGCAGGACGACGATGCCGGACGCGAGCAAGACGACGAGCACGAAGAACCGCCGGAACGTGTGGAGCGTTCCGAGCACGTCGACCGTCGGCTGGCTGTGCGCGAACACCCAACTCGTGTCGAACTGGTGCTTCGCGAACAGCTTCCAGTACGCACCGACATACTCCTCGTCGCCACGCGTCCACCCGTAGGGCCCCGCACGCGACGACTCCGCCAGCGCCGACCGGAGATCATCGGCGGCGGCGCCGGCGGCGGAGCTGAACACGATCTCCTGCTTCGGACCGAGCACGAGCAGCTCGGTGTCCGGCGGGATGAACGCGTCGCCACCCCAGAGGTAGTCGGGCCGGGCCTTGGCGAACAACCGCGCCGTGCGTGGGCCGGCGGACGCGTTGAGCACGAGGTACACACTCGCCGGCTCGCGCTCGTCCGAGTTCGCCACGACCTTGATCGACGTGCCGCCTCGGGACATGTGTTCGAGGTCCTCCGGATCGAGTTCGGGGAGGCCGGACAACGGCGCGAGGGCATGCGCGACCGGCTTCCGCGTCGTCGAGTCGACGAGCTGGAGACCTTCGAAGTGCTGACCGAGTCGCCGCTCGGTTCGCCGGGCGACGGCGTCGAGCTCGCTCGGGTCGTCGTCGAGATCGACGACCAGCGCCTGCAAGTCGGCCTCGAGCACCAAAAGCCGCTCCATCGTCGTCATGCCGAGCGACTTCACCGAGCTGTGCAGCCGGCGATGGGCTTCTTCGACGAGCTGGTCGCTGACCTGCGTCAGCGAGTACGTCGCGATCGCCGCCAGCGGGAGCATCGCGCTGATCACGAACAGCAGCACGACACGTCGGCCGAGGCGACTTCCGAGTGCTCCGAGGATGCGCGTGTTCATGCCATGCCTCGGTCAGTAGTCCGTGGCCACGCCGACGAACTCGCCATTGTTCGCGCGGACGATGTCGTCCCGACTGTGTTTGGCGGTCAGCGGCGCGACGGACCGACCGTCCGGACCCATGCTGTAGAGGTCGTAGTCGGTGTTGATCGGTACGAGGTTCTTGTCCTTCCGCTTCTTGCCGATGCTCACGGCCTGGCCGCCACCGCCGTTGCCGTTCCCGCCACCGCCGTTGCCGTTCCCGCCACCGCCGTTGCCGTTCCCGCCGCCGCCGTTGCCGTTCCCGCCGCCGCCGTTGCCGTTCCCGCCGCCGCCGTTGCCGTTCCCGCCGCCGCCGTTGCCGTTCCCGCCACCGCTACTACCACCGCTGTTGCCGCCACCATTCCCATTCCCGTTCCCGGCGCCGCTTCCAGTGCCGGTCGTGAAGTTCAGGTACTGGTACGGGTTGCCCCACGGATCGAGTCGACCACCGTGTCCGATATCCGCGAGCGTTGCGGGCGGCACGAGGTCATTCGCGATCTGGTACACCCCGATGTCCCGCGAGATGACCTTGATCTCCTGGATCGCCTTCGTCGTGCGCGCCAGCGTCACGCTGGTCTGATAGTACGGTACGGCGATCGATGCGAGGATCGCGATGACCGCCGTGACGATCATCAGCTCGACGATCGTGAATCCGCTCGACGGCGATCGCGAGCTCATCGAACCTCGATCTCCTCCAGACGTTCGCACAGATCCTGCGCGTCCCGCACCAGACGCTCGAGGGTCGGTTCGAGATCGTCGCCCCGACCGGCGGCCGTCATGCAGGCCTCGGCCTCGTCCACGAGTCCGCGCGATCGGACCTGCAGCTCGGAGATCCGGGCTCGGAGGCTGCGGGTCACGTCGTTGAGCAACGCGACCTCCTGCTCCATGAAGTCCTTGCGCCGCGGCTCGAACTCCTGCGGCACGGATCCGCGGATCAGGCTGCGCAGGTTCCGCTTGACCCGCACCAGCGGTCCGGCGACTCGGTGCGACAGTCGGATCGAAGCGAGCACGACGACCAGACCGCACCCGAGCAGCGCCCACCAGAAGTAGTCGTGCAGGTGGAGCAGCGCGGACGCCGCACCGATTCCGACCGGATCGGAGGCGAGGTCCGGGCTGTGCATACGCACGAGCAACGGTGCGAACAGGACGATTCCCATGACCAGCGCGCAGAACCCGAACAGCCCGAGCACGTGGCCGACGAGGCTGAACTGGAACTTCGGATCGACGATGAACCTGCGCCGCAGGAAGAACCTGCTGACGGAGTTCGAGACTTCGACGTCCTCGGGCGACTGCGTCGCCGTGGACGCGCGGGCGAGTTCCGGCTCGCTCGCGCTGGGATTCGAAACGGGTGTCACGTTCGAGATCGGTGTGAGGCTTGGTGTACCAACCGTCTCCTCGACACTCGTACGACTCGAGTGAACCCCGCGCGCATGCGGTCGCTGTCACGCCCATCCCATGGCCGCTCCGGCCCCCGAGAATCTCGACGCTACGGACGGTCTCGAGCCGCCAGAACGGGCGTTTCGCCCGCTCGCTCGATCAGGTGCGCATGCTCTCGATCCGACCCATCACGTCCACGATCTGGGTGATCCGGAGCCCGTACGCATCGTCGACCAGCACGACCTCACCGCGCGCGACGAGCTTGCCGTTGACGCGCAGGTCGACCGGCTCCTCGGCCTTCTTGTCGAGGCAGACGATGCTCCCGGGGACGAGCTTGAGGATCTCGTCGAGTGACATCTTCGCCGAGCCGACCTCGACAGCGATCGGGATCTGGACGTCGAGCAGCAGGTCGAGGTTGCCGGACTCACCCTTGGCGGACTCGCCGCCGAGCTGTCCGAACTCGATCGGCTGGACCGAGGCCTCCGCTTCGGCGGCGGTCTTGAGGGCCTCCTCGATGATCTCTTCGTGTTCGTCCTTCATCGCGCTACTCGATCACCGATTGCACTTGGTACGCGAGGCGGCGACCACGTCGGCCGACCGTTCCGCGGAACTTCGGAATGCCCTGCACCGGCGCGAGCAGGGGGTCCCCGGCGCGCTTGTTCAGGGTCACGACATCACCGACCGCGAGCTCCATGAGGTCGCGGATCGCGAGGGAGGCCTCGCCGAGTTGGACGGTCATGTTGAGGTTCACTTCGTTGATCGTCGACGCGACGACGTCTCGCATCTCACCGGGCGCGAGGTTGAACGCCGCGACGCGACTCTTCGCGAGGCCGGCGATGTGCGGTTCGAGGGAGGCGTGCGGGATCACGAGCCGCATGTCGCCGTGCAGCGACTTGCCCGAGACCTGGAAGTAGAGCGAGACCGCGACCTCGTGCGAGCCGAGGATCTGCGCCGCCGACGGGTTGGACAGGCGCTGCTCGACTTCCCAGCTGATGTCGCCGATCGACTCGAGGCTGCGACAGATGTGATCCAGGCACGGTCCGACGAAGGCGTCGGCGACCGTGTACTCGGCGGCCGTCAGGTCCGGAGGCACGTCCTTGACGTTGCCGGTGCCGCCGAGGATGCGGTCCACGGCCGAGTACAGCATGCTCGTCGAGATCGACAGGAGTGCGTTGTGCTCGAACGGAGGCAGGCGCAGCACGAAGATCGCGACCGGATCCAAGAGCTGCGACAACCAGCTGCCGAACCTCATCTGCTCGACCGCGACACAGTCGCAGACGACCTCGAGCCGGAGCTTCTCGCTCGTCGTCGCGCCGATCGCGCGTGCCGCGCTCTCCGC
>JAGQQZ010000340.1 GCA_020425915.1 Planctomycetota bacterium
CATGGTGGGGGACCAACTCCGCTTCGGATCCCCGCCGACCTCAGGATTCGCTGCTGCCGTCTGGGACGACCGGCAGCGTTGCGTCGCGAACGGATTCTCGACGAGGTTCCGAATGAGCGACGCGGTGCAACTGGATGGTGGATTCACCTTCTCGATCCAGAACTCGCTCGACGGCACCGCGACGATCGGGTCCGCGGGGAACTCGCTCGGGATCCGTGACCAGGGCAACGTCGTCAGCGTGGCGTTCGAGTCGTTCCCACCGAGCATGCACGTGACCGTGACCCGACCCGGGTCGACGACGCCGGAGAATCGGGGCGATCAGCCGGTGCCGATCCTGATCCCCGATGGTCGGCCGCACGACTTCCGGATCGACTACGAGCCGGGCGCGATCCGAGTCGTCATCGACGGGCTGTGGACGCTCGGACCGTTCGCCGTCGACATCGAGAAGGAGATGTTCCTCAGCGACGGGAAGGCGTTCGTCGGTTTGACGGCTGGGGCGGCGATGGCCGACTCCTTCTTCTTCCACGATTGGGAGTTCCAACCCGCCGGCGCGGGCGCGCCCCACAGCCGGAGGCCCGGGAGCGTGTTGGTCTTCCCGATTCACCGTTCGGGTCCCGGTTGGTTCACGATCCTGTCGGTCACGAACACCGCGACGACGCCGATCGGCGCTGGCACCTTGGGCGGAACGACGAACGCGCACTTCGAGTACGCGAACGTCACGCCGAACCCGGCCAATCCGTTCCGACCGTTCGGCTGTACTCTGTTCGACCGGGTCGAAACGCTGACACCTGCCGACACGGTCTCGGTGTTGACCCACTGCCACAACGCGGTGGCACCGTTCGGCCAGGAGGGGTTCGTCGTCGTGACCGCGGAGGATCCGGCCCAGCCGCAGGGTGGGGCGTGGAATCACAACTACCTGATCGGTTCGGAACTCGTGCTGAACGCGACGGGGGTCACGTACTCCGTCAACGCGTACGCAGCGCAGGCCCTCGTTGCCGATCCGCTGGCGAACTCGAACTCGGTTCGGTTCGACGGTGTCCGCTACACGGCTCTGCCCGACCACCTGTACGTGGACTCGTTCGTCGCGCTCGCCGAATCCTCCCTGACGCTCGTCAATCTCACGGGTGCACCGAACACGGTGAACTCGCTCTACCTCTCGGTCTGGAACGACAACGAGTCGCCGCTGTCCGGAACGCTGGACTTCTCCTGTTGGTTCGATCAACCGCTCACGGCAGTCAGTCCGCTGTTCGCCGAGTCGTTCCTGCTGAGCACGAATCACGATCCACGGGAGCTCGACATCACGTGCGACGGGATCGGTGACCTCGAGACCGGTTGGGCCATGATCGAGAGCGTGGCCGTGCGCAACCCGGATGGGTCGACGGTCGCGGCCGACGGCGCCGTTCTCGGCACGATCACCTCCGGGCGTCGTCCCGGTATCGATGGTGGGCACCTGCTCTGGGAGAGCGAGAAGCGGCAGGGGAACGGCGAGTTCTGATCGTAGCCCGCCGAGCCGAGTCGGCCGGCTCGGCTAGCGGCGGGCGAGCGATGCTCGGAGTTCGTCGACGACGCGGGGCTCCTGCTCGATCCCGAGCCGTCGTGCGAGTTCCGGGGTACGCGGTGCGATGCGACCCAGTGCCCAAGCGGCGTGTTCGCGGACGATCGCGTCTTCATCGTCCAGCGCGCGGCACAACGCCGGCGTTGCCCGTTCGTCGCGGAGGTTGCCGAGCACAACGGCAGCGTTGCGTCGCAATCCGGAACGGGTCGCGCGGCGCATCGCGGTGCCGACCCAGTGTTCGTTCCAGTCCTCTTCGCCGAGTTCCAAGATGCCGACGAGGGGGAACCGTTCGAGGGCGGGATGCGTGGCGAGTTCGGGGCGTTCCTGCGCCGTGGACTTGGACGTGAACGGACACACCTCGAGGCAGACGTCGCATCCGAACAGCCAGTCGCCTTGCGGCTCGCGCAGTTCGCGCGGGATCGAGCCCCGCAGTTCGATCGTCGTGTAGCTCAGGCAGCGCCGCGCATCGACCTCGAACGGGGCGGTGATGGCACCGGTCGGACACGCGTCGAGGCAACGGGTGCAGGTGCCGCAGGACCCCGGTGAAGCTTCGTCCCAGGGAAGTTCGAACGGGGTGACCAACTCGGACAGGAGCAGGTAGGGCCCGAGCGCGGGATGGATGATCCCGGCGGACTTGGCGAGGAACCCGATCCCGGCGCGGAGCGAGAGCGCGCGCTCGAGGATCGGAACCGCGTCCGTCCCGACCTTGATCGACCCGACGGGTGCGCCGGCGCGCTCGAGTTCGCCGCGGATGCGTCGCGTGGCCTTGCCGAGGAATCGGTGGTAGTCGCGTCCGCGCGCGTAGCGGGCGACCTTTCCACCTCCTCGCACGGACGTGGCCTGCGGTGTCGAGTAGTCGTACGCCAACGCGATCGTGGAACGCGCGCCGGGCGCGAAACGAGCGGGATCACGGATCCGGTCCGCGTTGCGCGCGAGGTAGTCCATCTCGCCGTGGCGACCGGAATCCAGCCACGCGGCGAACCGGTCGGCGTCCTCACCCGGATCGGCCGGGCCGAAGCGAACCAGGTCGAAACCGGCTTCGGACGCGATCTCGCGCACGATGGATGGGTCCAAACGCATCGGAGTCGAGCATAGGTGCTCGGTGCCATCGGGTCTTGTGCGCGGCTTTGCTCAAGTCCGGCTGCGTGGGGCGACGACGAGACGGGTGCGCCGGACACGAACGGCGCGCAGGCAATGACAACCCCAACCCCCACGCACGAGCAGGCGGCCGCACACCCGCGTCCGCCTGCGGTGATCCCAACGGGCGACGTCGTCATCCTCCGGGAGGAGGAGTTGGAGACGGACCTCGCGACTGCGATCCAGCGCGTTCGCGGCGACGCGAACACGAGTCGCTCGCGTATCCTGATCGTCGGCCCTGACCAGGACACGACGGAGGCCGAGACGGCGTCGGACGGCGCGCTGCCCCGTCCGAAGATGCCGGTCACCGCGACGCAGCTCGGGCGTCTGCGCGAGCGCCTGGTGCTCGAAGAGATCGGGCAGCGGTTCCATCGACTCGTCGATTCGCTCGCGATGCTCGAGGGCGAGATCACGTCGATGGCGGCCGGTCTCGTGCACGACGCCGCGGAAGCACCGCGCGCGCACATTCAGAGCGGGGTGCAACGCATCGCCGAGGCGCTCGACTGGACGCGCGAGGTTCTCGACGAACTGTTCGTCGAGTCCGAGCGGCTCGAGCATGGCATGCGGGCCTGTTCGAGCGCGGATCTCGTCGACGAGGCTGCGCGCCAGGTGGAGACGTTCTTCCCGCGGATTCGTGTCCGTGCGGGGCACGACGTCGTGCCACCGGTCGTCGGCCGGAGCGCCGATTTCGTCGAGGCGGTCTTCCAGGCGTTGGTCGTCGTCGCACATCGGATCGGTGGTTGCGGCGCGATCCATGTGTCCGAGCGCGTCGAGGACGAGTTCGTCGCGATCTCGCTCCTCGGGATCGGAGAGCCACAAGTCGTTGAAGCACAAGATCTTGTCGCACGCGTTCGCGAGATCGTGCAAGCGCACGGTGGCCGTATCCGGCCAACCGAACACGGCGTGCACGGAACGGGTGTCGAGATCGTTTGGCCGCGCGCCTGAGCTGGGCGAGCCGGGCGTTACTGTTGCCGCGCTCGCGGGTATGGCAGAATAGTGCAGTCAGGCACGTTCCTGCCACGCGATGCAAGTGCTCACGGCGATCAACTCCGAGATCCGCGCGCGGCTCACCGAGCTGTGGGAGAGGACCGGTGATCCTGCACTCCACCGACTCTCGGTGGGAGGGCAGTTGGTCGGGCCGCTCGACGAGCTCCGTGACTTCGACCCCGACGACGCCGACGCGATCGAGAAAGCCGATCCCGAGTCTCCGGAGTATCGAGACTGGATCAGCACGGCGTTGATGAACTGCTACCGGAACACCGGCGACCCGCACGTGTTCGGCCTGCTCTACGAGCTCAACGAGGCCTCGTTCTCGGAGGCGATTCGGTCGCGGCTGCGGCGCACGGCCTCATCGGTTGACGGCGGCGACGTGCTGCACGAGGTGTTCCTGAACATCTACCGCTACCCGCACCGATTCCTCGCCGATCGCCCTGAGTCGTTCCGCAACTGGGGACATCGCATCGTGCGCAACACGCTGCTCAAGGCGCTCAAGCGCGAAGGGCGGTACTCACGCATGTTGGCGCTCGACGAGGAGCTCGAGGTCCGTCCGGATTCGGATGTCCGCGCGCCGGATCGTCGCGCCGAGAACGCCGAGATCGCGAAGGTCGTCGACCGTGCGTACCTGCTCTACCTGAACGTCTACTGGCTCCATTTCCAACGCCTGTCGGCGAAGGAGCGGCGAGCCCTGACGATGGTCGAGATCGAGGGGGCCTCGTATCGCGAGGCCGCCACCGAGCTCGGCATCCGCCTCGAGAATCTCAAGATGGTCGTGTTCCGCGGACGACGCAAGGTCCTGCGGAACATGCGCCGATCCCTCGCCCTGTTCGACCGAATCTGATCACCCTCCGACCCTCCCTGTAGTTCGCCGATGTCCATCCTTCGTCCGGTCCCGCCGAGCCACGAAGACCCGTGCCTCCAGATCCAAGCTGACCTGTCAGCGATGTTGGACGGAGAGCTCGAGGCTTCGCTCGTCCGCCGGGTGCTCGTCCACTCGGACGCGTGCCCGTCGTGCCGGTCGTTCCTCGAGGGCATTCGCATGCAGGCCAGGGCGCACCACGAACTCCACTCGGTGGAGAACGGTGAGCCCGGGGAGTTCGTGCAGATCGGATCGGACGATCCGATGCGCGTCGAGGTCGAGACGCTGCGCCGGCAGCTCATGGAGAACCGCCGGATTCTCGCGCGGATCCTCTACGAGCTCGGACGTGGCTTCGTGTTCATGGGCGTCTCACCGCGCTTCTCGCGCGTCGTGCAGCGCGAGCCGGTCCCTCTCCCGGACATGTTCCAGCGCGCTCGCAACCTGCTCGACGAGGTCGAGCGGATCGCGGTCGTCCTCCCCGGTTCTTCCACCGGGGTCGTGCGTGGCTCGGAGTGGGTGCGCGCCCGCGAGTTGTTCGAGAGCGGCGAGATCCGGACGCCTGCGGAGAACCTGGCCCGTGGCCAGGAGCTGTTGCGCGAGGCACTGATCCTCGACGAGGAGCAGCACGACGCTCGCATCCATCTCGGTCATGCGCTCCACCTCTCGGAGAACAACGACGCCGCACGCGTCGAGTTCGAGAAGGTGCTCTCGTTCGAGATCGATCTGGAGACGCGTTCTTACGCGCTCCTCAACCTCGGCAACGTCCATCTCGACGACGGTCGCTTCGAGCAGGCGATCGAGTGCTTCACCGAACTCGTCGACTCCGGGATCGTCGAGCGATCCTCCAATTTCGGCCTCACGCACTTCAACCTCGCGATCGCCTACGGGCTCATCGAGGACTTCGAGCAGTGCGAGGTCTGGCTTTCCCGTCTCTACCGTGAAATGCCCCACAAGCGCCGCATGATCGCCGAGCAGTTGCGCGCGCACGAGTATTTCGCGGAGACCCTGGCTCGCCACCCGCGGGCCCAGAGATTCCTTGCGGAGCGGCTTCCGGGATGGTTCCCGATCGCCGATGTGATTTGATGATCTCGTCTCGATTGAAGACCTGGTTCGCGGTCCTTGCACTCGTCGTCGGACTACCACTGATCGCGACGGCTACGGACGAACAGACCGGAGGCGGAGGCGGAGGTGGGATCACGATCCTGCCGTCGGCCCGGTTCGCCGCGGTCGGCACGCCGCTCGACAGCAAGAGCCTCGACGACTACACGGTCTCCGGCATCAAGGTCTTCATGCCGTTCACCGAGGCGGCCTCGGTCGCGCTCTACGTCGACGAAACCGATGTGCCCGCGTTCGTCTACGTGGTCGAGGACTGCTCGACGTTCGTCCTGCCCGGTGCGGACGCCTCCCTGCTCTACGAGAACGGAATCACCCACTTCAAGCTGCGGTTCACGACGGTGGACAACCTCCAGTTCGACGTCGAGATCGACCTCGAGAACCCGACCGACGCCGAACTGATCGCGATTCGTTGATCGACCGCTGTCGCGGGGCGTTCCGGCTGAAGCCGAACGCCCGCGGCGGCCGATGGAACCGGGGTGGACACCCCGTTGCCGCCGAGCTCCGGTTCCGTCGGAGGTGCTGCTCGGCCGAGCGCGCCGCTGAGCTCCGACGGAGAGCCGCTGGTCCGGGTCCTCGAGTTGACTCCGGGACAGCGGATCCAGGCCACCGTCGTCGAGTTCGAGGCGAAGGGGGCGGTCACGCTCGGACTCATGGGATCGCGAATCGCCGCGTTCTCGAAGCTCCCGCTCGAGATCGGACGCACCTACGAGTTCACGGTCGCGAGCGTCTCGCCGCGCATCGTCCTCTCGGCAGCCAAGCAGGTCGTGTTGCCCGATGTCGCGACGGCATCCGCGCAGGGCAAGCTCGGTGCCCCGGCCGGACTCGTCGAGGTGATCGCTGCCGCGGTGAAGTCGCTGACGGCCACAGGCGGTGCGTCGGCGGCGCGGTCTGACGGAGGGGGCCACGACCCGGTCGGCGTGCGCGCGGCGTTCGACGCGTTCGCGGCGGGGCGGGCGACGGCGGACGACCTCCGCGTGATCCACCAGTCGTTGGGTCACGAGCACGAGGCACGTGTCCTGCGTCAATCGCTGCGAAGTGCGCCGCCGACTTCGGGTGAGGTCGCCGAACTGAAGCACTCGCTCAAGGCGCTGGCCCTGGCGTTCCTCGAGAAGGCGGACGAGTCGTCGGATCCGCTGCGCCGGTCGACCGCGCGCGAGTTGGTCGACGGATTGTCGCGGGCGGAGCACGACAACGCGCGCCGCACCGAGCACGGCTCGGCCACCTGGCTCCCGCTGCCCGCCGCTCCGCAAGCCGGTCTGCGCGATGCTCGGATGTTCTTGCTGCACCCGGAGCGCGACGAGGCAGGCCAGAGTCGAGGTGGTCCGAACGGGCCGTTCACGGTCGTCCTGCTCCTGGACCTGACGCGCCTCGGTTCGATGCGAGTCGATCTGTCGGTCGCAGGGCGGCGCGTCGACGTTCGATTCGAGACCGTCGAGAGCGATGCGGCCAACGCGCTGTTCCGGGCCTCCGACCGACTGCGTGAGCGGTTGGAGCAGGACGGACTGGAAGTCGGTTCGGTCCGCGTGCGGCAGGCGCCCGGTCGACATCTGTCGGTCGCGGACCTGCTGGCACCGCCGCTCGCGGGAACGGCGACGGGGTTGATCGATGTCCACGCGTGACGATCGTCGACAGGCCGCGGCGCTCGGCTACTCGAGGGAGCACGAGTCCGCTCCGCGGGTGCTCGCGAAGGGCGGCGGCGAGGTCGCCGAGAACATCATCGCCCACGCCGAGGCGCACGGGATTCCGATCGAGCACGACCCGGACTTGCTCCAGTGCCTCGCACCGTTGGCGGTCGGCGACGAGATTCCGGTCGAGGCCTACGTGGCGGTCGCGCAGATCCTCGCGTTCCTGTATCAGGTGAACGCCGAATAGCCGACCTGCTCCCGCTCGAAACCGGCACACGATGAACGAGTCCGTCTTCCACGATCCCAGCTCCGTCCTCCTCCTCGGTCCCGGCCCATCGCCGGTCTCGGACGCCGTGCGCGCCGCGATGGCCGCGCCGGTTCTGGGTCACCTCGACCCGGAGTTCGTGCAGCTGATGGATCGCGTGCAGGGTGGACTCCGCACGCTCTATGGGACCGAGAATCGGTTCACGCTGCCGATTTCCGGAACGGGGTCGGCCGGCATGGAGGCAGCGGTCGTCAACCTCGTCGAGCCCGGCGATCGCGTGGTCGTGGGCATCCACGGCGTGTTCGGCGGTCGCATGCGCGACCTCGTGGAACGGCAGGGCGGCGAAGCGGTCGTCGTCGAGGTGCCGTTCGGGGAGCCGCTCGACCCCGACGCGATGGCGGAGGCGATCGCTGGAGGCGATACGAAGGTCGTGGGTCTCGTGCACGCGGAGACGTCGACCGGTGTGCTGCAGCCGCTCGCGGAGATCGTCGGTGCCGCGCGCGCCGCAGGCGCGCTCGTCGTGCTCGACTGCGTCACGAGTCTCGGTGGTGTCCCTGTCGAGCTCGATCGGCTGGGTGTGGACGCCGCCTACTCGGGAACTCAGAAGTGTCTCTCCGTCCCCCCCGGACTTGCGCCGTTGAGCTTCTCCGAGCGAGCGTTCGAGAGGATTCGGTCCCGTGCGAAGCCCAGCACGTCTTGGTACCTCGACGCCGGTCTGCTGTCCGGCTACTGGGGTGAAGGTCAGCGCGCGTACCACCACACGGCACCGATCAGCATGATCTACGGACTCGCGGCGGGCCTCGACGCCGCGCTCGGCGAGGGGCTCGAAGAGCGCTTCGCGCGGCATGCCGATGCCGCGCAGCGGCTCCACCGCGGTCTCGAGGTGTTGGGACTCGAGTGTCTCGTTCCCGTGGAACTGCGGACGCCGATGCTGACCTCCGTGTGCGTCCCCGACGGAGTCGACGAGTTGGCCGTCCGCAAGCGCCTGCGTCAGCTACACGGAATCGAGATCGGCGGCGGGCTCGGATCCCTGGCTGGTCGCGTCTGGCGTATCGGACTGATGGGGCACGGCGCCCGACCCGAGGTCGTTCAGCGGCTGCTGGCGGCGCTCGGAGAGAGCCTCGGATCGGTCGGCTTCCGTTGCGACGTCGGCGCGGCCATGTCGACTGCCTCGGTATGAGGACGGTATCGCGTGGTTCGGCAGTGGCCGGTTAGACTGGCCGCAGATGACCGGTCAAATCGAATCCTGGATCGAAGAGAGCATCGCGACCAAGCGGCGGCTGCTCGAACGGTGCGTTCCCGAGATCGAGGCGCTGTGCGAACTCGCGCTCCGATCGCTCGACGCCGGCGGGAAGCTGATGTTCTGCGGCAACGGTGGTTCTTCGTGTGACGCAGCTCACGCGGCCGGCGAACTCGTCGGCTGGTTCGAGAATCGTGATCGTGATGGCTTCGCCGCGATTGCGCTCGGTCACGAGGTTCCGGCTCTGACGGCGATCGGCAACGATGCCAGCTTCGACCAGATCTTCGCGCGGCAGCTGCGTGCGATCGGCAAGCCGGAGGACCTCCTCGTGGGAATCAGCACGTCCGGCGGGTCCAAGAACGTCGTCGCGGCGATGCGGGCCGCGAAGGAACTCGGATGCTCGACCGCGGCGCTCGTGTCCGAGCGTGGTGGGCCCGTTGCCGATCTCGCCGACGTCGCCGTTCGCGTGCCCTCGACGGAGACGCCGAGGATCCAGGAGAGCCACCTGCTCGTGTTGCACGCCATGTGTGCGTCGATCGAGCAGAAGCGCGCCTCGCGGTGAGCGTCTTCGTGACGCGGCGGATCCCGCAGGTCGGTCTCGATCGCCTGAGGGAGCACGGCATCGAGTTCGAGATCGG
This sequence comes from Planctomycetota bacterium, assembly GCA_020425915.1. Taxonomy (GTDB): domain Bacteria; phylum Planctomycetota; class UBA1135; order UBA1135; family UBA2386; genus JAGQQZ01. The sequence goes on from JAGQQZ010000340.1 coordinate 9,432, forward strand.
ACAACCGGACGACGAGCGTCCGTTGGCGCGGTCGTCGTTGCTCGCCGGAGTCCGGCGTCACGAAGTCTTGCTGTCGCTGCTGACCGAGCGAATCGACCGCGAGGTGCTGGCCGCGAACCCGCGGTTGCGTGGCGTGTCGAACATGGCGGTCGGCGTCGACAACATCGACCTGGTCGCGGCGCGTGAGCTCGGGATTCCCGTCGGGAACACGCCCGACGTGTTGACCAGCGCGACCGCGGACCTGACGTGGGCACTGCTGCTCGCAGCGGCCCGACGCGTGGTGGAGGCGCATGCCTTCATGGTCGCTGGCCGCTACGACCTCTGGGGGCCGGAGCTGCTGTGTGGTGTCGACGTGGGACCGGGCGTCACGGGTCGACGGAAGACGCTCGGCATCGTCGGGTTCGGCCGCATCGGGGCAGCCGTCGCGCAGCGAGCCAGGGGCTTCGAGATGGAGGTGTTGGCGTCGGGAACGGAAGCGTCGCGTGCTCGGATCGACGCCGCGCCCGACGTCGAGGCATGCAGGTTCGAGGACCTCCTCGAACGATCGGACTTCGTCTCCGTCCATGTGCCACTCACCGAGGCGACGAGGCACATGTTCGGTGCCGACGCGTTCCGTCGCATGAAGCGTCAGGCCGTGTTCGTCAACACGTCGCGTGGCCCGGTGGTCGACGAAGCCGCGCTCGCGACCGCGCTGACCGGCGGAGAGATCGCGGCGGCGGGGCTCGACGTCTACGAGCACGAGCCGCGGATGGTGCCGGAGCTGCGGGATCTGACGAACGTGGTCTGCCTCCCGCACATCGGCAGCGCCACGGTCGACACTCGCGATCGCATGGCGACCATGGCGGCCGACAACGCGGTCCGGTTCCTCACTTCGGCGGAGTAGGCGAACCCAGGACGGGGCCCAGGTCACGCTCGAGTTCGGCGCGCACTCGCGTTTCCAATGGAGCGGAGTCCGGTCGGCCTCCGACTTCGAGTCGCAACACCGATGCGTGCACGCCGTCGCGGACCTCGTGCATCTCCCCATCGTGCTCGAAGCGCTGGAGAGCGCACACATCTCGCAACAGCTCCGTCGGTGGTGCGTGCCGGTCGGGAACGACGGTCATGCCGCCCTTGGGCGCGTAGGTGCCGAGCAGCGGTCGCTGTGGGAACGCGCCGTTGCCCATCTGCTGCATGCGAGCCATCGCGACCTCGAGGTCCGACAGCTGTCGATCCGAGACCAGGACCACGAACGTCACCAGCCCTTGCGCGTCTCCCGTGTGCCACGAGAGGTTCCGCTCGAGGTGACGTCCGGGCAGGCGGTGGCTGCCGACCGACGCCGGATTCGTTGGCGCGTCCGAGTGCAGCTGCGTGCTCGGCAGCAGCGCGATCGATCCGCGCGTCATGTCGAACGAGATCGCATACACCCAGGCCTCGCGATCGAGCTCGAGTCGACACGCGAGGGGCGTCAGCGCGTCGACCTTCGCGAACGGCTCGGCACGGTGACCGTCCAGCTCCCAGGCGATGCGCGGTGCCGTGCCACGCGCGTTTGCGATCCAGCGAGTGGTGACGGCGAGCGCGATCGCGATCACGGCGATGCCCAGTATTCGGAGGCGTCGTCGGTGCAGAGTCATGTCGGATGCATCGACATTTCCGCGAATCCGCCCTGAGTCGGGCGGGTCGGTCCGCGTCGTGTTCCGGGTCAGGCGAGGGGCCAGAACCAGGGAATCACGGCGATTCCGACCGCGGCCATCAGTACGTCCAGCCCGAGACCGACCTTGACGTAGTGCGAGAAACGATAGCCACCAGGACCGTAGACCAGGAGGTTCGTCGTGTAGCCCATCGGGTTGGCGAACGAGCTGCTCGCGCCGAACACGACGCACATGACGAGCGGTCGGGGATCGATGCCGGCCGCGTTCGCCGCGGCCACGGCGACGGGTGTCATGAGCACGGCGACCGCGTTGTTCGAGACGAGCTCGGTGAAGATCACCGTCGCGACGTAGAGTCCGGCGAGCAGGACGATCGGTCCGAGCGTTGCGAGCGCGCTCGCGAGCTGCTCGCCGAGCAGCGCTGCCGTGCCGGTCTCCGTCATCGCCTTGCTCAGCCCGATCGTGCCGACGATGAACACCAGGATCGGCCAGTTGATCGAACGCATCGCCTGGGCGACCGACATGCACCCGGTGACGACCATGACGATCGCCCCGAGCAGCGCGGCGGTGCACGAGTGGACCACGCCGGTCACGAACAGCGCGACGAGGATCACGATTGCCAGCACGGCGAACGGCGCCTTCCGGCGGTTGTAGATCTGCTCCGAGACCCCTTCGACGACGTTGAAGTCCCCGCTGTTCGCGATGTGGTGCCGGCTGGCATCGTCGCCGAAGCCGAGCAGCACATCGCCCACGCGCAGCCGGAGGTCGGCGAAGCGTTCGGTCATGTGGTGTCCGTTGCGCATCATGCCGATCACGACGGCGCCGTGCTCCTGCTTGAGCTGCACGTCGCGGACGCGCGTACCGATCACGCTCGAGTCGGGTGTGACCGACAGCTCGAAGAAGCTCATCGTGCTCGGTCGATAGCGTTCGGTGCGCGCGTGGCCGTGGGCCTTCTCCTCGTGCAGGCTCGCGAGTTCGTCGACGCGGCCACTGACGACGAGGATGTCGTCCGGCTTGATCTTGAGGTTGCCGAAGTTCGGCCGGAACACGCGTTCGTCGCGGATCAGCATCGAGACTCTCGACCCCGGCCCGCCGACGTCTCGGACCGCCTCGCCGATCAACGGGCTCCCGTTGCGGATCGTGATCTCGGTCACGTACTCGCGGATCTCGGCACTGCCGGGCTGGGTCGCGAGCGACGGGATCTTCGGCAGGAGGTGCCGGCCGATCAGCCCGGTGTAGAGCATCCCGGTCCCGGCGAGGATGAGGCCCGCGAACGAGATCTCGAACATGGAGATCGGTTCGAGCCCGTAATCGGGTAGCACACCGCTCACGAGGAGATTGGTCGAGGTGCCGACGAGCGTGCACATCCCCCCGAAGATGCAGGCGTAGGACAACGGGATCAGGAGCCTCGACGGGAACAACCCGGTGTTTCGGCAGATGCTCGTGATCACCGGCATGAACGTCACGACCACGAGCGTGTTGTTGACGAAGGCCGACAGCATCGTCGCCATCATCATGATCAGGAACACGACCGTTCCCTCGTGGCCACCCGTGCGGTTGAGGATTCGATCCGCGAGCACGGAGGCGGCGCCCGTGCGGAGGAAGCCCTCACCGACGACGTAGAGCGCGGCGATCGTGATGATCGCGGTGTTGGAGAAGCCCGCGACGGCGTCTTCGATCGTCACGAGCTCCGTCAGCGTGATTGCCAGGATCAGACCGATCCCGATGACCACCATGTGGGCCTTCTCGAGCGCGAGCAGCAGCACGGCGACGACCGCGAGCGCGAGGGTGTAGAGGTGGGCCCACTCCATGACACTTGTCTACTCGCGGGTGTTCTCGGAGTCCATCGCAACAGGTGCTGAGGTCCGCGCGCAGCGAGGTCGATGAGCCGCGTCGCCACGAGTCCACGTCCCCTGCGCCCGCGTCCCTTGGCACCGAACACACCGGCGATCCAGTCGAGCCACGATCGCCGCGTGCTCCGTTGGCTCGGCGCTTGGTCGTTCGGCGTCCTGTGCGGGATGTGGTTCGGCTGACCCTCGCTCGCGTCGGTGTCGTGCGTGGCGTTCGCTCGTCGAGTCCTCGCCTCGTGGCGAGGACTCGACAAGCTCGGCACCGGGCGCCACGATACGAGTGGTCGTTCCGACGCCCGTTCCCACCGATTTCCCACGCCCGACCGAGTTCCGCCACCCGACGGAGGACCGCTTGTCCCAAGGACCGAATCG
>JAGQQZ010000024.1 GCA_020425915.1 Planctomycetota bacterium
CGAGGATCGAACGCCGAACGAAAGCACGCCGGCCCGCGCCCCGTCGCTCCAAAGCGGGAGCGCGCCAGCATCCGCTCACGAGAGATACTCGTGTGTCGGCGGCGAGGCACTCGCCGCGCCTCGCTCGCCGCGCCTCACTCGCCGCTGAGGTCTTCCGTGCTCGGCGCGCCGGCGCCCGGCGTCGCGAACGGCGAGTCGTCCTCACCCTCGAGGCGAATCACCGGGCCGCCGACGTCGACGAAGCCCTGCTTGCTCATGCGATCGATCTCCTCGGCCGCGGCTTGCAGGTCGACGTTCTTCTGGACGCGGGTCTTCACGAGGTCGCGGAAACCCGTGCCGGTCGGGACCAGGTGGCCGAGGATGACGTTCTCCTTGAGGCCGACGAGGTTGTCCCGCTTGCCGGCGAGCGCGGCCTCGGTCAGCACCTTGGTCGTCTCCTGGAAGGATGCGGCCGAGATGAACGAGTCCGACTGCAGCGACGCGCGCGTGATGCCGAGCAGGAGCGGCGAACTCGTCGCCGGCTTCTTCTTCGCCTGGATCAGCTCGCGGTTCTCCTCGCGGAAACGGAACTTGTCGACGACCGCGCCCGGCAGGAACTCGGAGTCACCCGGGTCGTTGACCTGCACCTTGCGCATCATCTGGCCGACGATGATTTCGACGTGCTTGTCGTCGATGCTGACGCCCTGCGCGCGGTAGACCGATTGGATCTCACGCAGCAAGTAGTCCTGCACCGCCTTCTCACCCTCGATCGCGAGGATGTCGTGCGGGACGCGCGGACCGTCGACGAGCGGCTCGCCTTCGATGACCCGGTCACCGCGGTGCACGCGCAGGCTCTTGCCCTGCGGCACGAGGTGCTCGTGCTCGACGCCGCCCTCGCCACGGACGATGATCGTGCGCTTACCGCGCTTCTTCTCGCCGATCTCGACGACGCCCTCGATCTCCGAGAGGACCGCCGGGTCCTTCGGACGGCGCGCCTCGAACAGCTCGGTGACCCGCGGCAGACCACCCGTGATGTCCTGCGTTCCCTGGATCTCGCGCGGCGTCTTCGCGAGCAGCGTGCCCGCTTCGATCTTGTCGCCTTCCTCGACGTCGAGATAGGCCTTCTCGGGCAGCGGGTGGATCGCGGCGCGCTGGCCGTTCTCATCCTCGATGATGATCTGCGGGTGGAGATCACCCTTGTGCTCGATCACGACCTTGCGCGAGACCTTGGTCTGCGCGTCCTTCTCGAGCTTGATCGTCTTGCCTTCGAGGATGTCCTCGTAGCGAACCGTTCCCGAAACCTCGGCGAGGATCGGGTTGTGGTGCGCGTCCCAGCTGCACAGCACGGTGTGCGGCTCGATCTCCTGGTCCTCGGAGACCGCGACGATCGAACCGAGCGGGATCATGTAGCGCTCGATCTCGCGGTCCTTCGAATCGACGATCAGGACCTCGCCCTTTCGCTTCAGGACGACGCGCTTCCCGTCACTGCGCTCGATCACGACCATGTTGGCGAACCGCACGCGGCCGCCGCGCTTGCACTTGATCTCGGACTCTTCGATCTTCTTCGAAGCCGTGCCGCCGATGTGGAACGTCCGCATCGTCAGCTGCGTCCCCGGCTCACCGATCGACTGCGCGGCGATGATGCCGACCGCGAGCCCCGGCTCGGCGAGCTGGTTGCGCGACAGGTCCATGCCGTAGCAGCGGACGCAGATACCGTGCGACGCTTCGCAGGTCAGCGGCGAACGCACGAGGATGCTCTCGGCGGCGACCGTTTGCTCGATCTTGCGAGCAACGTCGATCGTGATCGGCTGGTTCTCGGCGACGATCGTCTCGTCGGTGATGTGGTCGCGAATCGTCTGTCGGGCGACCCGACCGCGGATCGCATCGACGAACGGGACCGCGATCTTGTCGCCCTGGTAGACGGCACCCTTCTCGATGCCGTTCGGCGTGCCGCAGTCCTCGAGCGAGATCACGACGTTCTGCGCGACGTCCGCGAGCTTCCGCGTCAGGTAACCCGAGTCCGCGGTCTTGAGTGCGGTGTCCGCCAACCCCTTCCGCGCGCCGTGCGTCGACGAGAAGTACTCGAGGACGTGCAGACCCTCGCGGAAGTTCGCCTTGATGGGCGTCTCGATGATCTTGCCCGACGGCTTGGCCATCAGACCACGCATCCCGGCGAGCTGACGGATCTGCTCCACCGATCCACGCGCCTTGGACATGACCATGCAGTAGATCGGGTTGACGTAGAGCTTGCCGTCGCGCGTGTCGTTGCGGAGCTCGTTGAGCATGTCCTCACCGATGCGTTCCCGCGCATGCGTCCACGCGTCGATGACCTTCAGGTAGCGCTCGCCCTCGGTGATGATGCCGCGCGAGTTGGCCGCCATGACCTTCTCGACGTCGGCCTGCGTGCTCGAGATGATGTCCTCCTTGGTTGGCGGAACGAGCATGTCGTTCTTGCCGATCGAGAGGCCGGCACGCGTCGATGACACGAATCCGAGCTTCTTGAGGTCGTCGAGCAGCTTCAGCGTCGCAGTCCGACCACAGATGATGTGGCAGTCCGCGATGATGTTCGACAGCGCCTTCTTGTCGAGGTCGTAGTTGTAGTACGGCATCCCCGCAGGAAGGATGTCGCTGAAGATCACGCGGCCCGGCGTCGTCTCGATCGTCGAGACACCGTCGGTCGTGTAGGTCTTCTCGCGGTCCCGGACCTCGATGCCCTCGGCCATCCACACCTTGACCTTGGCGTGGATGTGGACCTTGTCGCTCGAGAACGCGAGCCACAGCTCGTCCGCACTCGAGAACACCTTGCCCTCGCCGAGTTCGCCCGGGCGCATCAGGCTCAGGAAGTAGCAGCCGAGCACGATGTCCTGGTTCGGGGCGATGATCGGGCCGCCGTGCGCCGGCGAGAAGATGTTGTTGATCGACAGCATCAGGGTCGATGCCTCGATCTGGGCCTCATAGCTCAGTGGCAGGTGCATCGCCATCTGGTCGCCGTCGAAGTCGGCGTTGAAGCCGGAGCAGACCAGCGGGTGGATACGGATCGCGTTGCCCTCGACGAGCACGGGCTCGAACGCCTGGATGCCCATCCGGTGCAGGGTCGGGGCGCGGTTGAGCAGCACGGGGTGACCCTGGATCACCTCCTCGAGGATGTCCCACACCACCGGCGTGCCGCTCTCGACTTCCTTCTTCGCCGCCTTGATGGTGGTGGCGA
>JAGQQZ010000341.1 GCA_020425915.1 Planctomycetota bacterium
CAAGGCAAAGCCGAGGTCACGACCTACGCGCTCTCCCAGTCCCGCTACGGCCAACCCCGCGAAGGCCACGCCGTTCTCGTCTTCGTCACCGAAGACTTCCACCGCGACACGCAGGTCAAGGACGAGGGCAACGACGCCGACGACGCGGTCAAGATCCTGAAGCTCAACCGCATCCAACGCTTCGCGACCGGGATCTACGACTATTCGCTGATGACGTCGGTGTTCACGCCGCGCGCGCGCGGCGTGGATCCTCACACGCTGAAGGTCAGCGCCTCGATCCAGGACTGGTGCGGGCACGCATGGTCGCAACTCAACCTCGACGGTGACCGCTACCGCACGACGGTTCATTCCTACTTCGAAGCCGAAGCGGACTCCGTCACGGAGATCCCGGCCGCGTTCCTCGAGGACGAAGCGTTCAACGTGATCCGCATCGATCCGAACGGGCTGCCGAACGGCAAGATCGAAGCCGTTCCCGCGCTGTTCGACGCACGCCTGCGTCATCACGACATCGCGCCACGGACCGCCAGCGCCACGACCCGCGAGGTCGAGGGTGGGCTCCGTGAGTTCGAGTTGCGCTACGACGACGGGCGCGTGTTCGCGATCACGTTCGAGGCCGCGGCACCGCACCGGATCGAGTCGTTCCGCGAAGCCGTCGGCGACCAGGAGACGGTCGCGCGACGCACGCACCGGAAGCAGATCGCCTACTGGCAGCACAACCAACGCGGTGATGCGCCGCTGCGCGCGGAAATCGGGCTCGAACCGAGCGACATCGGGCGCAAGTGATGGTGCGCAGCGAACGCATGGAGTTCACGAACGCGCACGGCGAGGTGCTCGCCGGGCGGTTCGAACGGCCGGCCGGTCCGACGCGGGCGACCGCGCTGTTCGCGCACTGCTTCACGTGTTCGAAGGACATGGCCGCCGCGACGCGGATCAGCCGCGAGCTCAGCGAGCGCGGGATCGCGGTGCTGCGATTCGACTTCACCGGCCTCGGCCACAGCGAGGGCGAGTTCGCGAACACGAACTTCTCGTCGAACACCGACGACCTCGTGCGCGCCGCCGAGCATCTGGAGTCCCTGGGTCATGCGCCGTCGCTGCTCATCGGCCACAGCTTCGGCGGCGCCGCGGTGTTGCGCGTCGCCCCGCGCATCCCGAGCGTGCGCGCGATCGCGACGATCGGCGCGCCGGCCGACCTGAATCACCTGCGGCAGCAGTTCCGCTGCGAGATCGCGGAGATCGAGTCGAACGGTTCGGCGAAGGTCGAGCTCGCCGGACGCGAGTTCGAGATCAAGAAGCAGTTCCTCGACGACCTCGACGGCCAGAACCTGCTCGCGGGGCTCGGCGATCTGCACGTCGCGACCGTGATCTTCCACTCGCCGATCGACAACGTCGTCGGGATCGACAACGCGGCGAAGATCTACGCGGCGCTCAAGCACCCGAAGAGCTTCATCACGCTCGACGACGCCGATCACCTGCTGACGAAGAAGGCGGACGCCGAGTACGTCGCCGACGTCCTCGCGGCCTGGGCCGATCGATACCTACCGGACGCCGAGGACCCGATGACGACGCCGCCCGGCGAAGTCGTCGTCGAACAGGATCGCGGTTCGTTCCTCACCCACGTCACCGCCGGCAACCACCGGTTTCTCGCCGACGAACCCCGGCGA
>JAGQQZ010000342.1 GCA_020425915.1 Planctomycetota bacterium
AAGACCCCGCCGATGTCGGGAGGCCAAGACCCAGGGCGAGGAACCATGCGAGCGGAGCGAGGTGCATGACCACACAGGATAGACGACCGGTCGAGATTGATGGCACTCGTTTCGGAGTTCGCACGACGGCACGGGTAGAACGGTCACACATGTCCGTCGATCCATCCCATCCCACGCGGAGACACTTGTTCGGCGCCGCCGCGCTCGGCCTGCTCACACCCTCCGGTCGAGCGCAGGACCCTGACGACCGGGCTCCTCAACTTCGCGCTCACACCGTGATCGTCGTTCGCCACGCGGAGAAGACCGCCGCGACCGACGACCCGCCACTGTCCGACGCCGGACAGGTTCGCGCTCGAACCCTCGCGAAGCTCCTCGCCGCGACGAAGGTCACGCGCGTGTTCACGACCGACTATGCGCGCACTCGGCAGACCGTGGCGCCGCTCGCCGAAGCGCACGGCTGTGCACCGAAGTCCTACGACGCACGCAAGTCCGACGAATTCGCCAAGGGCCTGCTCGACCTGACCGACGGTGAAGTCGTCGTCGTCGCCGGGCATTCGAACACGGTGCCGATGATGGTCCGAGCGCTCGGCGGATCGCTCACGGACCTCGACGAGCGGGGCTACCTCGGCGAGGACGAATACGACCGCGTCGTCGTCGTGACCGTGTGCGGCGTGGTCGGTGCGCCGCGAACGACGACGGCGACGACGCTGGATCTGCGCGTCGACGCCGCGGGCTGAGCCGTCAGCGATCGGATTCGGGCGTCGCGGCGTCGGACGTCGTGGCGTCCGCGTGCGCGACGCGCTCCACCCATTCGCGCTGCCAGTCCGGACCGCTGCTCGCGAGCTCGGCGAGCCAACGCGCACGATTCGGGTGCTCCTTCCTCGCCAACGCGAGGTGGGCGAGCATGACCTGGCGATGGTGCTGCGCGTTCTCGTCGTTCGCGTCGAGCGGCTTCCCGATCGCGGCGAGGAACCCCGCTTCGACCAGCGGCACGGCGTCCTCCGCCGCCGCCGGAACGACTTCCGGGATCGTCAACCGCAACACCGTCGGATCACACCAGCTCACCTTCAGCCGGATCGCACCACTCGGATCGATGACGATCGCCGAGTGCGGCAGGTCGCCGAACACCGCGCGACTCGTGTCCCCCTGGTCGTCGACCCACACCTCGACGTCGAGTTTCAGCTCCTCGAGCGCCTTGCGTGCGAGTTCGACGCGCTCCTCGCGTGTCGTCGGCTGCGGCACGTCAGCGAAGGCGAGCTGCCGAGCGTGGGGTTCGCGTTGGTAGACGACGACGAAACGGATGTCGTCGCGACCATCGTACTCCTTCACGAGATCCCGCAGACCTGCGGCGTTGCGACGGAACGGTGGTCAAGTGTAGCTGCCCGCGATCAGCACGATCGTGCGGCCGCGCTCGAGGTGCAGGCTGCGGGGACGACCGTCCAGGTCCCACAGGCACAGATCGGGCGCCGCGGTTCCGACGGCCGGCTCCGCCTGCGCGAAGACGGTGCCGTCGTACTGGTCGATCCAGCGCTTGCGCATCTGCGCGGGCCCGGCGCTCGCGAGGCAGAGCAGCGTGATGCAAGTGATTCTGATGTTCATCGCGTCGTCCTGTGGTTCTCTCGCAGCACGCGGAAGCCGACGTCGTCCGCGCGCACCTCGGGTCGAAGGCGCATTCGCATCGAGTTCCGAACGAAGATCCCGTCCAGCACGAACGAGCCACCGCGCAACGCGCGATCGGGACCCACGAGCGAGTCTACGCCGATCGGTTCTCCTGCGCCCGCGTAGGCCTCGCGCACGTAGGCGTCCGCCGTCCACTCGAACGCATTGCCGGTCATGTCGTACAACCCGAACCCGTTGGGTTCGAACTGCCCGACGGCGCGCAGCCGGCCGCTCTCCTGGTTCGCGGCCGAGGTGCGGTACGTGTCGCCGTACGCGTAGACCCGCGAGCCCGGGCCGCGCGCGGCCTTCTCCCATTCGGTCTCGGTCGGCAGCCGGTGGACGACCCCCGTCGACTCCGTCATCCAACGACAGTATTCGTGCGCCCCCGCGAAGCTCACGGTCACGACCGGCAGCGTCGGCGCGTCCGTCCCGAACCGCTTCGTCGACGCGTCCCAGTGCACGCGACACTTGCGCCCGTCGAGATCGAGCCAAGCCGTGTCGCCCGCGGAGCGCGCGACGGCGTTCAAGAACTCCACGTACTGCTCGTTCGTCGTCTCGCACCGCGCGAGCCAGAAACCCGTCGTCGGCGGCGTCGACACCGGTCGCTCGTCCTCCTGCCCGACGCCGAGGTCGTCGCCGCGCAGCCCCGGACCGGTCGGGATCCAACACCAATCGCGCTCGGCCGAGGGCCAGGGTTCGACCGTCAGCTCGACGCGAGGCGGAGGACGGAAGCCGAGTTGCGCCTCGGGCAGCGGGAGCGGCACGCGCGGCCCGTCGACGCCCAGCCGGATCGCGTAGCGTCCCGGCGGCAACGCGAGCTCGATCCGCTCGGCGCGACCAAGCGTGCGATCGGCGGCCCATCCGTCGCGCACCGCCGTACTCAGCAGCAGTGGTCCACGGGTCTCGTCGACCAGGTCGACGAGACGCAGCGCGTCGTGGCCGGCGACGCCGCGTGGTGCGTGGCAAGCCGAGCAGACGGCCAGGATCCACACGACGAGACTCGTCGTCTTCCACCGCGGTCGCTGGATCCGGTGCTCGGTCATCGTTCGGGGTGCCCTGGACGCAGCGCACCATACGAGAACTCCGCGGCCGGGGGCCCACGGCCAGCGCCCGAATCTCTTCAGCCCGCCCATGGCATGGGCCGAT
>JAGQQZ010000343.1 GCA_020425915.1 Planctomycetota bacterium
ACGATCCCGCTCGAGAACGCGCTGAACGGCATCAGCGGCCTCGAGACCATGCGCTCGAAGTCGGTGCTCGGACTCTCGTCCGTGCTGTTGCTGTTCGAACCGGGCACCGATCTCCTGGTCGCGCGCAACCTCCTGCAGGAGCGGGTCGAGCTCGCCGTGAACCGGCTTCCGCTCGGTGTCGGCAAGCCGGTCATCCTGCAGCCGATGTCCTCGACCAGTCGCGCGATGAAGATCGGCATGCGGTCCGAGACGCTCTCGCGGATGGAGCTGTCGGAGCTGGTCGAATGGACGGTCCGTCCGCGCCTGCTCGGCATCCCCGGCGTCGCCAACGTCGCCGTCTGGGGGCAGCGGAGTGTGCAACTCCAGGTGCAACTCGATCCCGAGCGTCTGCACGCGGCGGGAGTCGGCGTCGAGGAAGTCGTCAGCGCCGTGCGGCGTGCGACCTCGCTCGACGCCGGTGGCTTCGTCGACACGCCGAATCAACGTCTCGCCGTGCAGGTCGAATCGTCGATCCACACGCCCGAGGACCTTTCGATGGCCGTCGTCCGCCACGTGGACGGCGCGGCGTTGCGGCTCGGCGATGTCGCGGACGTCCGTTGGGATCACCCGCCGCCGATCGGGGACGCGGTGATCGACGACGTTCCGGGCATCCTGCTGATCGTCGAGAAGCTGCCGTGGGGCAACACGCTCGAGATCACGCACGAGGTCGAGGCGGCGATCGAAGCGCTGCGGCCGGGACTCGGCGACGTGCACATCGACACGACGATCTTCCGTCCGGCGACGTTCATCACCGACGCGCTCGACAACCTCAGCCGGTCGATGCTGATCGGCTGCGGACTCGTCGTGATGATCCTGTTCGCGTTCCTGTTCGACTTGCGCGCGGCGTGCATCAGCCTGATCGCAATCCCGCTCTCGATCAGCGCGGCGGCCGTGCTGTTGCACTTCCTCGGGGCGTCGATCAACACGATGACGCTGGCCGGTCTCGTGATCGCGCTCGGCGAGGTCGTCGACGACGCGATCATCGACGTCGAGAACATCGGCCGACGGCTTCGCCAGGGTGGTTCGCGCGGACGTCTGCGCACGGTCCTGGCCGCGTCCTTGGAGGTCCGTAGTGCGGTCGTCTTCGGCAGTCTCGTCGTCGTGCTCGTGTTCCTGCCGGTGTTCTTCCTCGATGGACTCGCCGGCGCGTTCTTCCGGCCGCTGACCGTGGCCTACGTGACGGCGATCATGGCGTCGCTGCTCGTCGCCCTCACCGTGACGCCGGCGCTGTGTCTCCTGCTGCTGCCGCGTACCGCGACCCACGCGCAGGAATCGCCGATCGTGAGGTGGCTGAAGGCCGCCTACCGTCGCGTCCTGCCGGCCGTCCTCGAGCGGCCGCGGACCACGGCCGTCGGTGTCCTCGCCGCGCTCGGGCTGACGTTGTTCGCCGGCACTGGGTTGCAGCAGGCGTTCCTGCCGCACTTCCAGGAGCGCGACTTCCTCATGCACTGGGTCGAGAAGCCGGGGACCGGCGTCGAGGCGATGACGCGCATCACCCAGCGCGTAAGCCGCGAGCTGCGGACGATCCCCGGTGTGCGGAACTTCGGTTCCCACATCGGCCGCGCGGAGGTCGCGGACGAGGTCGTCGGCCCGAACTTCACCGAGCTCTGGATCAGCGTCGACCCGGACGCCGACTACGACGGGACGGTCGACGAGATCCAGCGGGTCGTCGACGGCTATCCCGGACTGCAGCGTGACCTGCTGACGTATCTTCGAGAGCGGGTCAAGGAAGTACTGAGTGGCGCGAGCGCTTCGATCGTCGTGCGCATCTTCGGGCCCGAACTCGCCGATCTACGGCGATCGGCCGAGGACGTCAGCGCGGCGATCGCCGACGTGAGCGGCGTCGTCGACCTGCACGTCGACCAACAGAAGCCCGTGCCTCGGGTGTCCGTGGAGATGCGGCCGGACGCGGCGGCGATCCATGGCATCGACGCCGCCACGCTGCGGCGAGCCGTCATGCTCCTGCTCCGTGGCGAGCAGGTCGGTGAGCTCCACCTCGACCAGAAGAGTCGAGCCGTCGTCGTGACCGGCGGACGTGCCCTGCGTGACGATCCGACGGCGATCCGGGACCTGCTGCTCGAGCTGCCGAGCGGCGTTCGGGTCAACCTGTCCGACGTGGCCGACGTCGCGATCGTTCCGACTCCGAACGTCGTCAAGCGTGAGGACGCCTCGCGCAAGATCGACATCACCTGCAACGTTCGGGACGCGGACCTGGGCCAGGTGGCCAGGGCGATCGAGCATCGAGTTCGTTCCCTGCCGTTGCCGCTGGGCTACCACTGCGAGGTCCTCGGCGAGTACGCCGCGCGGGAAGCCGCGCGCGATCGGTTGCTGTGGCTCTCCGGGCTCGCGCTGGTCGGGATCCTGTTGTTGCTGCACGCCGATTTCCGCTCGGGCAGGTTGACCGCGATCGTGGCCGCGAGCTTGCCGTTCGCGTTGATCGGCGGTGTCGCCGGGGCGTTCGCCGACGACGCTTCGCTGTCGCTCGGCTCGTTGGTCGGCTTCGTCACGGTGCTCGGGATCGCGGCGCGCAACGGCATCATGTTGATCAGCCACTACCGTCACCTCGAGGAGCACGAGGGGATGTCGTTCGGACGTGCGCTCGTGATCCGCGGTGCGGAGGAACGGCTGTCGCCGATCCTCATGACGGCGGCCTGTGCGGGACTCGCGCTGCTGCCGCTGGTCGTCGGCCGGCCGATTCCCGGACACGAGATCGAGCGACCGATGGCGTTCGTGATCCTCGGTGGGCTCGTGAGTTCGACGGCGCTGAGCCTGCTCGTACTGCCCGCGCTCTACCTGGCCTGGGGTAACGTGACGCGCGCGGCGGAGCACGAGCCGACGACCTGATCCCGCGTACGGGCCAAGCCACGGCCGGGAATGGCCGATGAACCACTGGATCCGGATGCGCGGGGCGTGTCCGATCTCGAACCCCGATGGCAAGCATCCTCAGAGTCCCCTACCTCGGCACCGCCGAAGACGACGTCCTGCTCGCAGAGTGGTTCGTCGACGAGGGTGACGCGTTCCGCAAGGGGGATGCCGTGGCCGTCGTCGAGACGTTGAAGGCGACGTTCGAGGTCGAGGCCGAGGCCGACGGCGTGCTGCTGCGGCGGGTCGTCGCAGAAGGCGTGCGCGTGTCGCTGCAAGCCGCGATCGGCGTCGTCGGCGAGCCCGGCGAGCAGCCGGTCGCCGCGGACATCGACGAACTCGTCTCGAAGGCGGCCGCCGAGCGCGCGGGCGCGGCGAGTGCCGACGCCGAACCCGAGCCGACGCGATCGACGGAC
>JAGQQZ010000344.1 GCA_020425915.1 Planctomycetota bacterium
AGCGACAGGGCGTGGTCGTAGTCCTGCAGTGCGCTCGCGAACTCGAGCTGACCGCGGAGGATCTCGCCGCGCTCGAGGTAGAGCGCGGCGACGTCCGGGGTGCGCTGGATCCGCACGTTCAACCAAGCCAAGCGCTCGGCTGGATCGTGCGGAACGGAAGACCCCGCCGATGTCGGGAGGCCAAGACCCAGGGCGAGGAACCATGCGAGCGGAGCGAGTTGCATGGCCGCACAGAATAGTGGGTCGGCGGAGATTGTGCGCCGGAGAAGACTGAGAGGCGCGCGGAACGGCCACCGCCAAGTCGCAGCGACGAGCAACGCGCGAGCTCCACGACCGCATGGGCCGAGCTGCTGCCGGGAGTTCCCGCGGGAGACAACTCGAACTTCCTGTCCTGCCCGGGACCCTCGCACCCCCGAACACGCACCGCTCCCCTCCGGACCCGAATGAGTTGCTACGATTCATCGCATGTTCGACGCAAGAGGCGCGTTGTCACGGCCCCGCGCCGCGATCTCCATGGCGCGAGTCGTCCGACCTCGCCGACAGTGGCGCCGATTGCTCGGCGTGTCCACGTATGCGTGCGCCCTCTTCGCGATGGTCCCGCACCTGCCGGACGACCGCCCGGCGCAGCAACTCGCGTATCTCAAGTCGTCCAACACCCAAGCCGGCGGTCTGTTCGGTTGGTCGGTCGCGGTGTCCGGAGACACGTTGGTCGTGGGGGCGCCCGGCGAAGACGGCTACGGTGCCGCGTACGTGCTCGTGCGCAGTGGAACGACGTGGGTGCAACAGACCTGTCTCGAGGCGTGGAACCCGCACAACGCGGACTGGTTCGGGGCATCGGTCGCGATCTCGGGCGACACGATCGTTGTCGGGGCATGGCAGGAGAACAGCAACGCGACCGGCGTCGACGGCAACCAGACCGGATTCGCGAGTGCGTCCGGCGCGGCCTACGTGTTCGTGCGGAGCGGCACGAGCTGGAGTCAGCAGGCGTATCTCAAGGCGTCGAACACGGGTGCTGGCGATCACTTCGGAACCTCGGTCTCGATCTCCGGCGACACGTTGGTCGTGGGCGCGAATCGCGAGGGCAGCAGCTCGACGGGCGTGAACGGCGCGGAAGGCGATGACAGTGCGCCGAGCTCCGGGGCCGCCTACGTGTTCGAGCGATCCGGGTCGGCGTGGAGTCAGGCGGCATACCTCAAGGCATCCAACACGGAGGCCTCGGACGGCTTCGGCAGCTCGGTTGCCGTGTCCGGTTCGACCGTCATCGTCGGTGCGTCGTTCGAGTCGAGCGGTGCGGATGGCGTGGGCGGGGACCAGAGCGACAACAGCGCGCAGGATGCCGGCGCCGCGTACGTGTTCGTCCGCGACGGTGCAGGGTGGAGCCAACAGGCGTACCTGAAGGCGTCCAACTCCGGCGGCGGCGGCGCGTTCGGGGGCGACGAGTTCGGCACGTCCGTGTCGATCTCCGGAGACACGGCGGTCGTTGGTGCCCGCTGGGAGGACAGCGCGGCGACCGGGGTGGACGGACCGGACAACAACTTCGCCCAACGGGCCGGCGCGGCCTACGTGTTCGAGCGCGCAGGCACCACGTGGTCGCAACAGGCCTACCTCAAGGCGTCCAACACCGAGGCGTTCGAGAACTTCGGTGAGTCGGTGTCGATCTCGGGCGACACGGTCGTCGTCGGGGCCTCCTGGGAGGACAGCAGCGCATCGGGAATCGATGGCGACCAGATCGACAACGGGTCGCCGGAATCCGGGGCGGCGTACGTGTTCACGCGAACCGGTGCGACGTGGAGCCAGAGCGCGTACCTCAAGGCGTCCAACACCGACGCCAGTGACTTGTTCGGTTCGTCGGTCGCCGTGTCAGCAAGTGCGCTGGTGGTCGGAGCGCACGACGAAGCCAGCTCGTCGACGGGTGTCGACGGCGACGAGAGCGACGATAGCGCAGCCGACGCGGGCGCGGCTTACGTGTTCGCGCTCGGGCCGGGCATCCCGGGTTCGGGTTGTCCTGGCGAAGCCGCGCCGACCTGCGACTCGGTGCCGTCCGCGTCGCTCGGCTTCTCGATCTCTTGTCCAACCCTGACGCAAACCTGCGACACCGTTCCGATCGTCCTGTTCGGAGCCTGCGCGACGACGCAGTTCGACGTTCCGCCGCCGCTCGGCTGTGGCTACTGCGACTTCCTCGTCGATCAGTCGTGGGGCTCATCGCCGGGCGGATTCGTGGTTGGAACGGGGATCACGGCAGGCTTCGTGTTATGCGTGCAGTGAGGGTGCATCGCGAACGGGTTCGACTGCGTCGACCTGTCGGCCGGTGCTCGCGTCGTCGTCGTCCCCTGAATCCTGCGGCTGGCCTCGGCCTCGGATTGCGAGCGGTCGATCGGTTGATGCGGATCGAGGTCGTGTGGTCGGAGATCCCGCCACCGATGAGCCCTAATTCCAGTGGTTCGCACTACGGCACGGGTAGAACGGTCACGCATGTCCGTCGATCCATCCCATCCCACGCGGAGACAGCTGTTCGGTGCCG
>JAGQQZ010000345.1 GCA_020425915.1 Planctomycetota bacterium
GCTTCCGCTTCTTGATGATCGTGTTCTCGAGCAGCAACGCCTCCTGCTCGGTCGCGACCGCGACGAACTCGACGCTCGCCGCCTCGCGTTCGACGAACCTGAGCAACGGCCGCCCGTCACCGCCCGGGCGGAGGTAGCTTCGCACCCGTGTCCGCAGGCGAGCTGCCTTGCCGACGTAGAGCGCCCTGCCGGCCGAATCGAGGAAGATGTAGACCCCTGGTCCGTCCGGGAAACTCGCGACCTGCCGTTCGATCTCGGGCTTCACCGCACTTCGAGGTCGAGCTTCTCCAGCCGGAAGACCTCGTCACGAATCTGCGCCGCGAGTTCGAAGTCCAGGTTCTTCGCCGCTGCGGCCATCTCCTGCCGGAGGGCCTGCAGGTGCCTCGTCAACGCGCGACGGTCGGCGAAGTCCTGTGCGATCGGTCGCGAGGGAGCTTCGACCGCACCGCGCCCGCCACGCCGAGACCGACCGCCCTTCGAGCCCTGATCTCCGTCCTGCTCGATCTCGAGCAGTTCGCGCACGTCCTTGACGACCGACCGCGGCTCGATGCCGTGCTCGACGTTGTGGGCCGACTGGCGTTCACGGCGCCGATTCATCTCCTCCATCGCGGCCTTCATCGAATCCGTCGTCTTGTCTGCGTAGAGCAGAACACGCCCGCCGACGTTCCGAGCCGCCCGTCCACAGGTCTGGATCAGCGAAGTCTTGCTCCGCAGATACCCCTCCCGATCCGCGTCGAGCACCGCGACGAGCGACACCTCTGGAATGTCGAGCCCTTCGCGCAGGAGGTTGATCCCGATCAGGCAATCGAACACACCGAGCCGGAGGTCTCGGATCAGCGCCGACCGCTCGAGACTGTCGATGTCAGCGTGCATGTAGCGCACTCGGACGCCGACGTCGCGGAAGTAGTCCGTCAACTCCTCGGCCATGCGCTTGGTCAGGGTCGTCACGAGGACACGCTCGTTCCGCTCCGCACGTAGGCGGACCTCGGCGAGGACGTCGTCGACTTGTCCGCGGGCTGGCCGCACCTCGACCGGCGGGTCGAGCAGTCCGGTCGGACGCACGACGAGCTCGGCGATCCGGTCGGCCGATCGCTCGAGCTCGTAGGCGCCGGGGGTCGCGGAGACGTAGACGACCTGGTTCTGCAGCTCGACGAATTCGTCGAACATCAGCGGTCGATTGTCGAGCGCCGAGGGGAGCCGGAATCCGTAGTCGACGAGATTCTGCTTCCGCGCCCGGTCTCCGCGATACATCCCACCCGCCTGCGGGATCGCGACGTGACTCTCGTCGACGAACAACAGGAAGTCGTTCGGGAAGTAGTGCACGAGCGTGGCCGGCGGCTGACCCGCGGCGCGCCCATCGAGATGTCGTGAGTAGTTCTCGATGCCGTTGCACATCCCCGTGGCACGCATCATCTCGACGTCGTGGAGCGTGCGCTGCTCGAGCCGCTGGCGCTCCAACAGCTTGCCCCGCTGCTCGAGCGCCGCGAGCTGTTCCTCGAGTTCGGCCTCGATCGAATCGCACGCGGCGCGCAGCCCTTCGTTCGGGGTCACGTAGTGGCTCGTCGGGTAGATCGTGACGCGTTCGAGTTCGCCGACGACCTCACCGGTGAGTGGATCGATGCGGAGCAGCTGCTCGACTTCGTCACCGAACATCTCGACGCGGATCGCATGCTGCTCCTCGTAGACCGGGAACACCTCGACGACATCGCCACGAACACGGAAGCGGCCGGGCGCGAAGTCGTAGTTGTCCCGGTGGTACTGGATCGAGGCGAGCTGCCGCAGCAGCACGTCGCGTTCGACCGGCACCGCCTTGTCGATCGTGACCGAGAGCTCTCGATAGTTCTCCGGCGAACCCAGCCCGTAGATGCAGGAGATCGACGCGACGATGATCACGTCACGACGCTCCATCAGCGACCGCGTCGCCGAGTTCCTCATCCGGTCGATGGCCTCGTTGATGGTCGCGTCCTTCTCGATGTACGTGTCGGTCGTGGGGACGTAGGCCTCCGGCTGGTAGTAGTCGTAGTAACTGACGAAGTACTCGACGGCGTTGCCGGGGAAGAACGCCTTGAACTCGGCGTAGAGCTGTGCGGCGAGGGTCTTGTTCGGCGCCAGGATCAGGGTCGGACGTTGCAGGCGCTCGATGACGCTCGCCATCGTGAACGTCTTGCCCGATCCGGTCACCCCGAGAACCGTCGCGGCCGGTACCCCGTCCCGGAGCCAGCCGGCCACGGCATCGATCGCGGCCGGCTGATCTCCGGCCGGCTCGAGTTCGGTCACCATCTCGAATTCGCCCACGCTGCGGCGGATTATGCACGCTTCGGGTCGCGACGGGACAGATCTCCCCGTGTCCCCAGATCGCCGCTCCGACCGACCGAACCGCGTCCAGCGCCGCGCGTTGCATCCAGACCGTACCCCCGGGTCCGTTGA
>JAGQQZ010000025.1 GCA_020425915.1 Planctomycetota bacterium
CTCGGCGCGCGCAACGAGCGCGGTCCCGGCGTGCACATCTATCCATCGGTCGCCGCGCAGCTCTCGATCGCACGGGATGCGGCCACGACCGAAGCGCCGCGCCGTGGCTCCGAGGTAATCGACCTCGGACATCCCGACCTGCTCGCGAGCTTCCTCGACGACACCGGCCCGACCGAACGATCCTCGACCGTGCTGCTGGCCGAGCCAGGTACGCGCCACACCTACCTCGCGTTGCGCTTCCTCGCCGCCGGGCATCGGAACGGTGACACGACCCTGATGGTGTCGACGAAGGAAGACCAGGACGCGCTGCGCCGGATCTGTTCGCGGCAGCCGTTGCTGCGCGACACGTCGATGCAGGACGGCGATTTCGCGCCGGGTTTCCGCGTCCTGTACCTGCACCCGGAGTTCATCAGTGCGGGCAAGTTCACCTGGGACTTCCTGCAGCAGACCTTACCGAGCGACGGCGACGACCGTCCGGTGACCCGCGTCGCGTTCGACAGCATCTATCGACTCGGCGACCGGTTCCCACTGCTCGAGCACCAGCACTTCATGATCCCGGCGCTGATCGACATCCTGCGCTACCGCAGCGTCACGCCGCTGTTCGTCGACCTCGTGCCGCCGGGCTCTGCCACGCGGCGCTCCGCGTTCAACCCGGCACCGTACCTGACCACGTTCGACAACGTGTTCCACCTCTACCTCGAGGACGACGAGGGCACCCCCCGACCCTATCTACGCGTCCTCAAGTCCACGGCGAACGAGTTCACTCGGAACTCGATCCCGTTCGACTACGAGCGCTCGTGAGGGTGCGCCGGATCGCCCGCGGCGCGGTCGTGTGGACCGCGATGTTCGCGGTCCTGATCCACCAGCATCTGATCTGGTCCGCGGCGAGCTTCGTGTCGGAATCCGAAGCTTCGCCGCCCCGACACACGGCGATCGTACTCGGAGCGAGCGTACGCCCGGACGGCTCGCCCTCGCCGATGCTCGAAGATCGCCTGGTCACGGCGGCGCGACTCTACGAACTCGGCAGGGTCGAAGAGGTCCTCGTGTCGGGTGACGGAGGTGGCGATGGCTACGACGAGGTCTCGGTCATGCGCGCGGAGCTCGAGTCACTCGGCGTGCCCGCCGAACACATCCGCTGCGATCATCTCGGATTCCGCACGATCACGACGATGATCCGGGCGCACGACGCGTTCGCGGTGCGCGACGCACTCGTCGTGACGAACCCGTTCCACCTGCACCGCTCGGTGTTCCTGGCTCGGCGTTTCGGAATCGATGCCCACGGCGTGGCCGCACGCGGACACCGATACTCCGGCGGGACCTTGGCCCGACATCACGCACGCGAGGTGCTGGCGAGGCTGTTCTCGTGGTTCGAGGTGTGGTGCGTGCGATGACCCGCCACGCACCCCCTTCGATCACGCCCGCCCGAGCAACGCCTTGTGCCCCGCGACGACCTGCTCGACGACACCCGGATCCGCGAGCGTCGAGATGTCGCCCAGTGACTCGTACTCACCCTCCGCGACCTTGCGGAGGATCCGCCGCATGATCTTGCCGCTGCGGGTCTTCGGCAGACCCGGCACGATCTGGATGTAGTCGGGCGTCGCGATCGGACCGATGACCTCGCGAACCTGCTTGCGAAGCTGATCGACGACCGCCGCGTCGTCACCGGAACCATGATCGGGGTTCGTGATCACGTAGGCGTAGATCCCGGTTCCCTTGATCTCGTGCGGGCAGCCGACGACCGCGGCTTCCGCCACCGCCTTGTGCGCGACGAGCGCGCTCTCGACCTCCGCCGTCCCCAGTCGGTGTCCCGACACGTTGAGGACGTCGTCGACGCGGCCGGTGATCCAGTAGTAGCCGTCCGAGTCGATACGGCAGCCGTCGCCGGTGAAGTACTTGCCGGCGTAGGTCGAGAAGTAGGTCTGCCGGAATCGAGCGTGGTCCCCCCAGATCGTCCGCGCCTGGCCGGGCCAGGAGCCGGTGATGCACAGGTTGCCCTCGACGCCGTCGCCGTCCTCGGCGGGCTTCGACTCGACGAGCTCCGGCTTGACGCCGAAGAACGGCAGCGTCGCCGAACCCGGCTTCGTGGGTGTCGCTCCTGGAAGCGGCGTGATCAGGATGCCGCCGGTCTCGGTCTGCCACCACGTGTCGACGATCGCGCAGCGCCCGTCACCGACGACGTCGTGGTACCACTTCCAGACCTCGGGGTTGATCGGTTCGCCCACCGATCCGAGCACGCGCAGGCTCTTCCGCGACGCCTTCGTGACCCATTGGTCGCCCTCGCGCATGATCGCGCGGAGCGCCGTCGGTGCGGTGTAGAAGATGTTGATCCCGAGGTCGTCGACGAGCTGCCAGTAGCGCCCGGCGTCGGGGTACGTCGGGATGGACTCGAACATGACCGTCGTCGCGCCGTTGGCGAACGGGCCGTAGACGATGTAGCTGTGCCCCGTGACCCAACCGATGTCGGCGGCGCAGCAGTAGACGTCGCCGTCGTGGTAGTCGAACACGTATCGATGCGTCATCGCCGCGTACAACAGGTACCCGGCACTGGTGTGCATGAGCCCCTTCGGCTTGCCGGTCGAACCCGACGTGTAGAGCACGAACAGCGGGTCCTCCGCGTCCATCACCTCGACGGGACTGAACGGCCGCTGCGCGGCCATCTCGTCCTCGAGCCAGGAATCGCGCCCTTCCAGCATCGCAACGTCGGCGTCGGTTCGCTTCGCGACGAGCACGCGATCGACGGTCGTCCCCTCGAGCGCCCGGTCGACGATCTGCTTGAGCGCGATCGTCCTTCCACCGCGCTTGCCTTCGTTGGCGGTCAGCACGATCCGGCAGTCGCAGTCGAGGATGCGGTCGCGCAACGAGTCGGCCGAGAAGCCCGCGAACACGACCGAGTGCACCGCACCGATGCGGGCGCAGGCGAGCATCGCGTAGGCGAGTTCGGGGATCATCGGCATGTAGAGGCAGACGCGATCGCCCTTCTCTACGCCGTTCGCCCGCAGCACGTTTGCGATCCGGCAGACGTCGTCGTGCACCTCCTGGTAGGTGATGTGTCGGTACTCGCCGGGCTCGTCGGACGCCCAGATGATCGCCGTCTGCTGCGCGCGTTCGGGCAGGTGCCGGTCGATGCAGTTGTAGGCGACGTTGAGCTTCGCGCCCTGGAACCAGGCGAAGTTCGGCGAACGGAACTCCTCGTAGCGCACGCGGTCGAACGGCTCGAAGAAGTGCAGCGCCTTGGCGTGCTCGGCCCAGAACTCGTCCGGCGACTCGACCGAACGCGCGTACATCCGCTGGTACTCCTCCATCGAGGAGATGTGTGCGCGCTTCGAGATCTCGGGCTTCGTGGGATACGTCTCTCCGCTCATCGTGGTCACCTACTTCAGTCCGCGGACCCAGTGCAACAAGGTTCGAACCGCCGTTCCCGATGCCCCCCCACGATAGTAGTCCTTCGCATCGCCGCCCCAGGCGGCACCAGC
>JAGQQZ010000346.1 GCA_020425915.1 Planctomycetota bacterium
ACCGGAGGAATTGGCGCAACTACCGCCTCGCTAGGACCGTCGGAGTCGGGGGGCTATGATTCGGCGGCATGGGCCCAGACGCGAAGCGCGACCTCGTATCGATCGACGACCTGTCGTGTGACGAGATCATGGCGCTGTTCCGTCGCGCGGACGACTACCGCGAGGACCTCCGGGCGTGGTCCGGGGTGTGTCCCGGCTCGATCATGGCGACGTTGTTCTTCGAGCCGAGCACCCGTACCCGGCTGAGCTTCGAGTCCGCGATGCTCCGACTCGGTGGGGGCGTGGTGACCGCCGCAGACGCCCAATCGACGAGTCAGGCCAAGGGCGAGTCGCTCGCCGACACCGTTCGTGTGGTCGGCGGTTCGTACGCCGACATCCTCGTCGTGCGTCACCCGTGCGACGGCGCCGCGCGCGTCGCGGCGCGCTATGCCAGCGTGCCCGTGATCAATGGTGGCGACGGCGCGCACGAGCACCCGACGCAGACCCTCTGCGACCTGTACACCCTGTGGCGCGAGAAGGGCGAACTGCGCGGTCTGGACGTGGTGCTGTGTGGCGACCTTCGGTTCTCGCGCACGATCCACTCGTTCGCCTACGCGCTCGCCCGGTTCGGGGCCAACATCGTCACGATTCCCTATCCTGGCTTCGAGATGCCGCCGTCGGTGCTCGATCGGTTGGACTCGCAGTTCGGTGTCCAAGCCATCGCTGCCTCGGTCGGTGACCTGCCCGGCATCGCGACCGCGGAGAACTCCGCCGCGTATCTGACGGCCAGCCGGCCTCACCAGCTCGCGCTGTTCACGAACCTGACCGAGCACCACGTCGAGCGCATCGACGCGATCTACATGACGCGGGCGCAGCGCGAGCGGCACGCCGGTCAGTCGACCGAGGGCTACCCGCGCATCTCGCCGGAGCTCATGCGCAGCGACTTGATGCGAGACGCACGCGTCATGCACCCGTTGCCGCGCACCGACGAGATCGCGTACGAGGTCGACGCCGACCCTCGGTCGATCTACTTCCGCCAGGCCGAACTCGGCGTTCCGATCCGGATGGCGCTGATGGCGTTCCTGCTCGGTGCGATCGAGATCGACGCATCGCGGCCGACCGCGTTCGCGTCGGACCCCGGACTGCGATTCGCGGCGGGAATCGGGGCGCAGTGCCGCAATGTTCGGTGCATCACGAACAGCGAGGCCGTGCGGTACCTGCCGGCGGAGTTTCGGATGGTGCGTGAGGATCCACCGGAACTGGCGTGTGCGTACTGCGGCGAGGCGGTTCGTGCGAGCCTCGTGGGATGCCTGACTTCGAAGCGGTTCCACGCTCACGACTCGGCCGACGCGCGCCGCATCAAGCCCGAGAACCGTGTCTACTTCGAGTCCGAGCAACAGGCTCGGGTCGAGGGGTTCCGCGGCGGCGCCGACGCGTGACGCCCGCGCCTGCGCCGAAAACGGACATTCGGGGCGCCGTATCCGCGATCACTCTCGATTCCTGAGCGAATCCGCTCGCGGGGCGCGGGATCACGCACTCCTCGCTGTCGCTGCTCGGATCGTGCGGGCGGTGTAAGCCGCGGAAATGCCCATGGTTACGAATTGTCGGGTTCGTCGATGGGCTTGGCATGCGATTTGAAGGCGTGGGGGCGGCCAACCCCTCGTTGCATGCGGTCGCGCGCACCCGGCGCGCGACGGCTCCCCAGGGTGGTTGTCCTCTTCCAATCTGTCGAGTTTGATCGCAAGCTACGCTTCCCAGCGCGCCGAAGTCTAGGTCGCATGCGTGGCTTCGGTCGATTGCCGTGGGATGGTCCCCCCCGCGGTTCCCTCAGTCCAAAGACCCCTGTGTTTGCACGACCATGAAGTCAGCCACCACACGCTATGGTGCCACTCTGCGCCGTTCCGCCCTCGGTTCGGCGCTGCTGCTCTCGGCCCTCCTCGGGTTGTCCGCGTGTAGCAGTGGTGGTGGGTCCTCCGGTGCGGTCATCGTCGACCCGAACAGCGACGAGCCGGCACCGAACAACACCGGTGATGCGACCCTTCTGCAGGTGCAATTCGGTCGTTTGGTCGACGTGTACGGATTCCGGCGGACCGACGAGGGACTGGCACTCGATCTGTTCCGTGCGGACGTCGTGATCGGGCCGGACATCGAGGACGAGCGGCCGACCGGTTCGATCCTCCGCGACGACGAGATCGGCTACGACTTCCTCGCGGCCGATCCGGACACGCTCTCGCCCCGCCTGCTGATCCCCCGTGAGATCGGTTCCGACCAGTTCAACTTGCTGTTCTCGCGCCTGAGCGAGAGCAACCGGAACATCACGGCGAGCAAGTTCGGCCAGGACGTCGCGACCCGTCCCTTCACCGTCGTGCCGCGAAACTCGGCGCTCAAGCTCACGTTCTCGCAGTCCCTGCCGGTCGCCGACGACTTCTTCGTCGTGCGCGACGCGAACGGCGAGGTCCAGGCGGTTCGCAACACCGAGGCGATCCAGCTGCTGAGCATTCAGTCCAACCCGAACGACGCCAAC
Source organism: Planctomycetota bacterium (assembly GCA_020425915.1). Classification (GTDB taxonomy): domain Bacteria; phylum Planctomycetota; class UBA1135; order UBA1135; family UBA2386; genus JAGQQZ01. The sequence continues at coordinate 2,504 of JAGQQZ010000346.1, forward strand.
GATGCCGGTGACTTCGTCGTGCTGCCTTCGCGGATCATCCCGCGCGGCAACACGCTCATCATCGACCCGGTCTTCCTCGGCGTCGAAGGCGTCCAGTACGGCACCCGCAACAACGCGTCGGGCATGCCTTCGTCCGGCGACCAGGTGGGCGCCAACATCCGTCTCGCGATCGCGCTCGACGGGCCTCTCAAGATGCCGGGCGTGACGCTGGCTGCCGACTCGATCTACCGCGGGAAGAACAACGACGGGTTCGATTCGATCATCCGCGACTTCCGTAGCGGCAACGTCGAAGACGAGTCCCCGGACATCTCACGCGGCTTCATTCGCGATTCTGAGCCGCCGCGCGTCGTTGGCTCGATCCCGATGCTGCTCGAGGCCGTCGAGACGGTCGATCCGACGACGCAGATCATCACGGTGTTCAAGAACAACCGGTCCCACGAGATCGACCGCGGCGACATCGTCCGGATCGTCGACGAAGACGGTGCCGTGCTGATCTCCGAAGTCATCGAGGAGCCGGCTGACGACGATGGCCGTCCGAGCGTGCAGCACGTCCGAGTGCCGATCCGTCTCGTCGATGGTCTCTCCGAGATCGACCCGCAGCTCCAGGACGACTACCCGACCAACCCGCAGAACGCGGCGGGCGAACGCTGGCTGCGCCGTGAGGCGCCGAGGGTCGTCCTGGTCAGCGAGTACTCGGGGTTGCGAGACGATCCTGCGAACTTCCTGACGTTCAGCCCGGAACCGTTCGCGCAAGTCGAGGGCTATGACCCGTTCCCTGGCGAGCCGAGCCTGCCGAACGTGAACATCTCGCCGTTCGCCGGTGCGATCGTGCGGTTCAGCAAGCCGGTCGACCTGCAGTCGGTGAAGGCGTTCGACACGTTCTTCTTCTCGACCCGCAACGTGCTCGACGAGGTCGGGCAGGCACAGTTCAAGGCCGAGCACGGTCTGTCCGACCAGCAGTTCACGCTGGCGAAGTACATGACGCCGCACCTCGTCGACGCGCGAGTGTTCGACGAGACCGGTTCGCAGACGGTGCTGCGGTTGCAGCCCGTGAAGGGGTTCTTCCTCAACGAGGAAATGCGCTCCGTGCCGCCGCAGGACGTCGTCCAGCTGCCGATCGGTGATTCACAATCGGTGGAGGGCACCGATGCCGATCCTCACGAGGGGCTCGAGACCTCGGGTCTGACGGCCGGAGCCGTCGCGACCTCGAAGTTGCCCTACTTCCTGCAACTCGTCGGAGGTCTCAGCGGCATCCGCGATCTCGCTGGCAACCCGGTCGATTTCCAAGACTTCGGGACGCAGGAATACGTGTCGATCCCGTTCTATCTCGATGGCCGGAAGTTCGCCGATGGGCGTCCGTTCTTCGAGGACAACCTCGTCGTGAGCATCGTGCGCCGCTACGCCGCGTCCGACGAGGACGAGCAGCCGTCGCTCTACCTGTGGAGCGATGCGGACGAGTACGAGTTCGCGATGCCGGACGTGTTCGGCGCCGTCAGCAACACGGCGGACGGTCGGCTGATCTCGCGTCCTGCGACGCGTGTCACCAAGGTCG
>JAGQQZ010000347.1 GCA_020425915.1 Planctomycetota bacterium
TCGGCGGTGTCCGCAAGGGGCACGCGATCTACGTTCCACGACTCGACAAGCGCTGCGTGGTCCGCAAGGTCGACCGTACTCGCGAGCGGTTGACCGTCGAGGTCGGGAAGATGCAGATGGAGATTCCGTTCGAAGACGCATCGTGGATCCAGCCGCTCGAGTGACTACATTCGGGGCGACGCGATGACCGACTCCAGAGATCCGTTCTCCGACGCGACCGTTCTCGTCGTCGACAACGACCCGGGAGTCACGATCGTGCTGCAGCACGTGTTGCGGCTGGCCGGCGTGGGCGCGGTCGAGACGGCGCCCGACGGCGCGGCCGGCCTCGCAAGGCTCGCGGAGGGTGGCGTCGCACTCGTGATCTGCGATCTCGACATGCCGGGCGTCAGCGGTGAGGACCTCGTGGCGAAGCTCGGTGAGGAGCTCGAGCCGCCTCCGGTCGTCGTCGTCTCCGCGTTCCTCGACCAACGCATCCGCGATCGGCTCGGCGAGTCGAAGGCCTTCGCGGGTTCGTTCTCGAAGCCGTTCGACATCGCGGAGTTCTCGGAATTCGTGCGTGACATCCTTCGGCGTGGCGCGGACGACGAGCGCGAAGTGAATTCGGATCGGGACGAGGTGCGCGAGATGGAGGGGGGGTGGTTCTGATGTCAGGTGTCCGCGGCAGTTCGCCGATCCGTATCCATGCGAACGGAGTGTCCTCGTGAACCCATTCCTCAGCCGACTCTCGTTCCGGACGGCCGGCGAGTCGCACGGTCCCGAACTGACGACGATCCTCGAGGGCATCCCACGAGGTCTGAAGATCGACACCGACGCGATCGACTTCGATCTCCGGCGTCGTCAGGGTGGCGCGGGTCGCGGTGGGCGCCAACGAATCGAGGATGACACGGTCCGGATCACCGCCGGAGTTCGACGCGGCGTGACGATCGGCTCACCGCTCTGCCTCGTGGTCGCGAACCGGGACCACAAGATCGACGAGTTGCCCGAGCCGACGCGGCCGCGGCCGGGGCACGCCGACCTGTCCGGTGCGTTCCGCTACGACGACCACGACATCCGGGGCACCCTCGAACGAGCCTCGGCGCGGGAGACCGCGGCGCGGGTCGCGGCCGGCGGAATCGCGCGTCAGGTGCTCCAGGCCGTCGGTTCGGAGGTGTTCGGGTTCGTCCGTTCGGTCGGCGACGCGGCGCTGCCCGCCGAACTCGGAGCTACGATCGAGCGCGACGATCTCGCGTCCCTGCGGCAGATCCGCGATGCGAGCAAGCTGTACACGCTCGACGGTTCGGTCGACGCTGCGATGGCGCGCGAGGTGGCCGATGCGGGTCGCGAACAGGACACGGTCGGCGGGATCGTGGAGGTGCACGCACTGGGCGTCTTGCCCGGAGTCGGTAGTCACCTGCAGTGGCACGAGCGACTCAGCGCGCGACTGATGGGCGCGGTCGGGTCGATCCACGCGTTCAAGGGTGTGGAGATCGGACTCGGGTTCGAGTCCGCACGCCTGCGTGGATCGGCGGTGCACGACGAGATCCTGCCGGCGGCGCCCGGCGGGATCGTGGCTCGCGGCTCCAACCGGGCCGGCGGTCTCGAGGGCGGGACCACCAACGGCCAGAGTGTCGTGGTGCGCGGCGCGATGAAGCCTATCTCGACGCTCCGCAAGCCGTTGCGTTCGATCGACCTGACGACGGGCGAGCCCGACGAGGCCGGCTACGAGAGGTCCGACATCTGCGCGGTCTCGGCCGCTTCCGTCGTCGCGGAGGCGATGGTCGCGCTGGTCCTGGCGGACGCCGTGCTGGCACGAGTGGGGGGCGAGACGATCGAGGAGTTCGTCCGTCGCCACGCCGAGTGTCGGGCCGCGGCCATCCGGCTCTCGCGTGGATGAACCGGTGGGGTTCTCCGGGACGAGTCGAGGCCGCAAAAAAGACGCCGCACCGAGCTTGACCTGCCTGGAGCCCCGGCTACTCTCTCGCGCCTCAATCTGCACCTACGCGCGGCCGCTAGCGTAGCTCAACGGTAGAGCACCTGATTTGTAATCTGGAGGTTGTGGGTTCGATTCCCACCGCTAGCTCCAGATTCTAAAGGACTTGCACCCGTTCGGTTGCTTGGCGGGCGTGTGTCGTTCAGGTTGAGCCGGGATCGTCGACCGATCTCGTGACGATCTTTCATCCGCACGCGACTGGATACCAAGACTGGATCCCTGAGGACATCAGGGCGGATACCCAAGCGGTCAACGGGGCCAGACTGTAAATCTGGTGGCAATGCCTTCGCAGGTTCGAATCCTGCTCCGCCCACCAGTTCAGCCCGCCGCCCCGGCGGGATCAGGGACCCAGGCGGGTGTAGCTCAACGGTAGAGCCCCAGCCTTCCAAGCTGGTAGTGTGGGTTCGATTCCCATCACCCGCTCCAGATCGACACCTCGGATTGCCGAGGGCGGTGCTCGACACACGTGCTGCTGTAGCTCAGGGGTAGAGCACTTCCTTGGTAAGGAAGAGGTCGTGGGTTCAAATCCCACCAGCAGCTTCCAGTGGGGTTTGTGGCGATTTCGTGTCGTCCGCAGGCCCTCTCGTTCACATCAGCCAAGCGAATCATAACCTACGCCTGCCCGCCGAACCGGGCACAGACGGAGCCACCCCAATGGCCAAGGAAGTCTTCGAACGCAACAAGCCTCACGTCAACGTGGGCACCATCGGTCACGTCGCGCACGGCAAGACGACGACGACGGCTGCGATCAGTCGCACGCTGTCCGCGGTCGGTCTTGCGACGGCCAAGGATTACGCCGACATCGCGAAGGGCGGCACCGTCCGTGACGCGAGCCGTGTCGTGACGATCTCGTCTGCTCACGTCGAGTACGAGACCGAGAAGCGTCACTACGCGCACGTCGACTGCCCGGGCCACGCGGACTACATCAAGAACATGATCACGGGTGCCGCCCAGATGGACGGCGCGATCCTCGTGGTCGCGGCCGACGACGGCCCGATGCCGCAGACGAAGGAGCACGTGCTCCTCGCTCGTCAGGTCGGCGTCCCGGCGATCGTCGTCTACCTGAACAAGGTGGACGAAGTCGACGACGAAGAGCTGCTCGACCTCGTCGAGATGGAAGTCCGCGAACTGCTCAACAAGTACGAGTTCCCCGGCGACGACGTCCCGGTGGTCCGCGGCTCGTCTTACAAGGCGCTCCACACGGAGAACCCCGGTCGCGACAACCCCGACTCGAAGTGCATCTTCGATCTCATGGACGCGATCGACGAGTACATCCCGGAGCCCGAGCGCGACGTCGACAAGCCGTTCCTGATGCCGATCGAAGACGTGTTCTCGATCGAAGGTCGCGGCACGGTCGGTACCGGTCGCTGCGAGCGTGGCATCGTCAAGGTCGGTGACGCCGTCGAAATCGTCGGCATCCGCGAGACGCGTTCGACGACCGTCACCGGTGTCGAGATGTTCCAGAAGACGCTCAACGAAGGTCAGGCCGGCGACAACGTCGGCATCCTCCTCCGTGGCATCAAGAAGGACGAACTCGAGCGTGGCATGGTCCTCGCGGCGCCGAAGAGCATCACCCCGCACACCAAGTTCAAGGCGCAGGTCTACGCGCTCAACAAGGAAGAGGGTGGTCGCCACAAGCCGTTCTTCAGCGGCTACCGTCCGCAGTTCTACTTCCGGACCACCGACGTGACCGGCAACGCGAACCTGGTCGGTGCCGAGATGTGCATGCCTGGTGACAACGTCGAGATCGAGGTCGAACTCATCACCCCGATCGCGATGGACGAGCACCAGCGATTCGCGATCCGTGAAGGCGGCAAGACCGTCGGCGCGGGCCGCGTCACCGAGATCCTCGAGTGATCTCGTTCGTGCTCCCGTTCGCGGGAGCTGGCCGCCGCGGCGTGAGCCGCGGCGTTCGATCCGTAGGGCAGTAGCTCAATTGGCAGAGCAGCTGATTCCAAATCAGCAGGTTGAGGGTTCAAGTCCTTCCTGCCCTGATCACTGAGAACCGAGACCGAGACATGGGATACCGAAAAGAGCACGGCCGCTACGCCCGAATGAGCGCATTCTGGGTCCTGTTCGGTCTCGTCGCGTACGGTTGCTTCTCCGGGCTCGTGCACAGGTTGCGGATCTGGTTCGGCGAGTCCGTCCAGAAGCCGTACGTGGAGAACCTGCCGCTGATCGGTGACGTCGACCTGGCGATGATCATCACGATCGTCGTGCTGGCGGTCTGCGGGGTTGCGATCCACCTGGTGCTGAACCGACCAAAGTCGGCGGATCTGTTGATCGACACCGAGGCCGAACTCCGCAAGGTGACGTGGCCGACCGGTTCCGAGACCTGGAACGGCACGGTGGCCGTCGTGATCACCGTGGCGGTGATGCTGTTCTATCTGGCGTTCGCGGACTTCCTGCTCGCCGAACTCCTGACCCCGATCATGACGGTGGGGCCGAACTGATGGCGCTGGAGTGGTACTTCCTGCGCGTGCAGATCGGTCGTGAGGACCGGATCCGCAAGAACATGGCCGCTCGACTGAAGCAGGCCGGACTCGAGGATCTGGTCCCGCAGATCCTCGTGCCGACCGA
>JAGQQZ010000348.1 GCA_020425915.1 Planctomycetota bacterium
AACAGGCCCGGGAACTCGAAGTCGACGACGCCGCTCATGTCGGCCGTGACCGGGATCGTCGACAGCGGCGAGCTCACGTAGAGGAACGTCGAGCAGGTCGGGAAGACGAAGCTGAACGGCAGCGGTGCGGCCGGCAGTCCGAACCAGAACACTCCGGGGTTCTGACCGCCGCTCGCCACGTGCAGGTCGATCGGCGAACCCAGCGAGCCGAGCGCGGTCGTCGACAGCGTGACGTCGCCGGTGCCGTAGGACGTGACCGTCGCCGTGTTCGCACACTGCAGGCAGTTGATCGACTGCGAGTAGCGGATCACGATCTCGTTCGCGGTGCAGTAGTACCCGCCGCCGTAGTAGTAGCAGTCGTAGGCCGGGTCGAACGTCCGGATCCACTCCATCGCGCCCGAGTAGTCGTCCGGGCCGAACGGGATCGTGCCGTTCAGCAGCCCCGGGAACGGGTCGGTCTGCAGCGTGTCGATGACCGATGGCCACGCACCGACCTCCCAGTTGTCGGGCATCTCGCCCCAGAACTCGGCGGCCTCGTTGGGGCAGCTCGGGTTCTCGATCAGGTGCCGGTCACCGGACGCCGCGCCGGACGACTGGTTCGCGCCCGCCGCGAGCACGTCGAAGTCGGTGTACGCGACGAAGCCGAGGTCGAACGTGGAGCCTCCCCCGGGGGGCGCTCCGTACGGCACGCCGATGAACGTGAAGCGCCAGGTGTGGTCGACGATCGCGCCGTTCGAGCCGCAGCAGTGGATCTGCGCGCACCAGCGCGCGCTGCAGAAGGTCGCGTTGTTGACGTCCAGCCAGTCGATCACGAACTCGTTCCCGTAGGCGAACGACGAGACGTAGCCCTGGTCGGCAGGAACTCCCGAGTCGAAGAACGCGAGGTAGCGGGATTGCCCCGGGATCAGGAACATCGGGTGATGCGCGTAGGCGATGTCGCCGTCGCAACTTCCGGTCGCACCGAAGTTGACGTTGGCGGACGACGTGATCGGGTCGTCCGGTGCCGTCGGGAGTGACGTGAGCGAGTACGTCACCGTGTTGCCGTTGCAGGAATCGGAGATCGACACCGGGAACGAGATCTGGGCGTGTGCGGTGCCGGCGATCGTCGCGAGCGCGAGAATTCGAGTGAGGGTGAGTCGGGACATGGGCGCGGATTCTAAGGCGCGACGACGCCACCTCGGCGAACAAGTCCTGGCGGATCGCCCGTTCCATCGTCTCGATGCGTCATCGCGTAAGACCCGGATTCCGGCGCGACGGAACTCGGATGCGACCGCCTCGAGCCGGGCTGCTACCATCCCGCCCCATGGCGACCCGCAGAACTCGAACCTCATCCACCCCGACCGGACAGAGCCGCGCGCGCTCGGGACGACGTGCTGCCGCCACGCCGCCGTCGTCCACACCGATGATCGTCGGTGGGGTCGTGGGCGTGGTCGCGCTGGTCGCGATCGTCGCGTTCCTGATAGGGGGCGGCGGTGACCAGGGCACCAAGGCGGCCGAGAACGGCAACCGTCAGGCGGAGTCGAGCGTCCCCGCCCCCGAACCTCGAGCCGACTCGCCACGCAAGGCCGACAAGGTCGGCAAGACCCCCGATCGACCCGCGCCGGAGATCGCGGACGAGGTCTGGGATCGCGTCAACCGGATGTACCACGACGCGAAGCAGAAGCACGACGAGGGCGTGAAGGCCCGCTCGTCGGGCGAGACCGCGCGCTACACGACCCTGATCAAGGAGTCGTTCGACCTCATCCAGGCGATCAACGCCGAGCTCGAGCCGTACACGACTTGGCTCGAGGAGGCCGTGCTCGAGGGGTGGGCGATGCCGGGCGCGTACGTCGAACTCGAGGGCAAGCTCGGCACGATCGACAAGCTCGGTTCCCGCGTGCAGAAGCTCAAGCAGCGCTGACCCCGGCGTCGCCATGCGTCTCGGCTACAACACCAACGGTCTACAGAACCATCGCCTCGACGAGGCGCTCGTGCTGTTGGCCGAGTTCGGTTACGAGTCGGTCGCGCTGACGCTCGACGTCATGCACCTCGACCCGTTCCGCTCGACGGTCGACGACGTGGCGCGGATCGCCGAGCTCCTGCAGGACCTCGGCCTGACGCCGGTCATCGAGACCGGCGCGCGGTTCCTGCTCGATCCGACCGCCAAGCACGAGCCGACGCTGATGACCCGCGATCCCGAGGGCCGTGCGCTTCGGCTCGAGTTCTATCGGCGGGCGGCGACGATCGGACGCGACCTCGGCGCGGAAGTCGTGTCGTTCTGGGCCGGAATCGACCGGTCGCCGGACGAGGATTCGTGGGCCTGGCTCTGCGAGGGTGTCGGCGCGACCTGCCGCGCGATCCGTGACGTCGGACTCGTGCCGGCGCTCGAGCCCGAGCCGGGTATGGCGGTCGCGACGCTCACCGAGTTCGGCCGGCTGCAGAGCGCGCTCGGGTCCGACGCTCCGGACCTAACCCTCGACATCGGACACCTTTATGTGAACGAACCGGAGCCCGTGGGCGACCTGGTCGAGCGCTGGGGTGCGTCGATCCGACAGGTCCACCTCGAGGACATGAAGCGCGGCATCCACGACCATCTCGTGCCGGGCGAGGGCGATGTGGACTTCCGCAACGACCTCGAGGCGCTCGAACGCGTCGGATTTCGTGGGAGCGTATGTTTCGAGCTCTCACGCTCGAGCCACATGGCGCCGACGGCCCTGGAGATTTGCCGGACCGTATGGAGACAGGCGATCGTTGACCCGAGCCGGTCTCCCTGATCCGATGCCGGACGCCCCTGGCTGCCTGGAGGGGACCCCTATGGATGCGCAGAAGACCTCACAACGGATCGAACACGGTCCGTCGACGGCGAACACCCGCGCGTGCCCGACCATCGAGGGGCGGGAGGAGGCGTTGATCACCCATGCGATTGCGCCGTCCATGTGCCTGCAGCGCCAGCGCGAGCACTACCACAAGTGCCACCGATGCGTGTATCGGGGCAAGCCCGCATCGTTCGAGTTCGTGCCGCCGCCGAGTGTGAATGGAACTTCACGGAACGGCGCGGCGCGCAACGGCCACGGGTTCGCGTCCGCGGATCAGGCGCAGGACGCGTAGCGCTCGAGCAGCCGACGCAGCTCTGCGTTGGCCGCGTCGAACCGGGCGACGATCTCGACGCCGAGTTCGCGGGAGCGTTCGACCTCCCCGTTGCGGCTGGCGTTCTGGAGCGCCTCGGCGGTCTCCATGAGTTCGTTCGCGCCGAGGTTCCCGGAGGAACCCTTGAGCGAGTGGGCCGCTCGTTCGACGGCTTCGAGGTCGTCGTCACGGAGGCCTTGCTGGATCGCCTGGATCTTGGTCGGGCCGTCGTCGAGGAAGATTCCGATCAACTCCTGCACGAGGCTGGTGTCGCCGTCGTCGCAGAGGTCGAGGAGCTCCTGGACCACGCCCATGTCGATACTACTCACCGTGTTGCGCCTCCCCTGGTGTCGATTCCGACATCGGCGTGGCGAAGCGTCGACTTGAACGACACTCGGTGCGGTTCGGCGGACGGCCGCCGAACCGACCGTGGGAACGGCGGCACGCAGCGGGTCGCGGCGCCACGATTCCACCGGCCGCGATCGCCGGCGGATGCGGGCTAGCCGGCCGCCGCGGCGCGGATCTCGTCGTCGGTGAGCAGCCGCTTGCTCGCCTTGCCGGCTTGCAGCACGCGTTCGACGACTTCCTCGTTGGGCTCGATACCGAGCTGCTCGAGGCACCAAAGCACGTTCGATTTGCCGCTCATCGGGCCGACTCGGATCTTCTGCTCGAGACCGACCATCGCGGCCGGGACGCCGCTGTAGACGAGGTCCGCGAGCTCGGTGTCGCCCTTGCGGAAGGCCTTGATGACCGCGGCCGCGTGCACGCCCGTCCCGGTCTCGAACGCGTCTTCGCCGAGGACCGGATAGTTGTAGGGCACCTCGACACCGACCGCCTTGGCGGCCTTGTGGACGTACTCGGGGAGTCGCGTCAGGTCGTTGTCGATCCAGCCGTTGAGCTTGCAGTTGACCAGCAGGAGATCCATCGGCGCGTTGCCGGTGCGCTCGCCGATGCCGAGCGCGCTGCCGTGGATCCGCGTCGCGCCCGCCTCGACCGCGGCGAGACAGTTGGCGATGCCGAGGTCTCGATCACGGTGTCCGTGCCAGTCGATGCCGACGTCGGCACCCAACTCGTCGACGATGCGCTTGACGAAGCTGACGATCGCGCGCGTGCCTTGTGGCGTCGCGTGGCCGCAGGTGTCGCAGACACAGATCCGCTTCGCACCGAGTTCGATCGCCGTCGTGTACAGGGCGCGCACCGTGTCGGGGTGGGCACGGGAGGTGTCCTCGGTCACGTACATGACCGGGAGGTTCTCCTTGCGACAGAACTCGAGCGCCGTGCGCGTGTGCTCGAGCATCGTGTCGACGCTCCAGTCCTCCGAGTAGCTGCGGATCTTGCTGCTGCCGATGAACGCGCAGACCTCGATCGGCACGCCCGTCTTCTGGGTGATCTCCGCGACCGGCGCACAGTCGCTGACGACCGTTCGGCACGCGACGTTCGCCCCGATCGAGAGCTTGCTGTCCGCGATCTCCTGGGCCATGCGGGTGATCACCTCGCGCGGTCGGCCGCCCGCGCCGGGCAGGCCGAGGTTCGCCGTGTGGATGCCGAGCGCATCCATGAGGTGGAGCAGTTCGATCTTCTGCTCGACCGGCGGGTCGATGACCGACGGGGACTGGAGCCCGTCGCGCAACGTCTCGTCGTCGAACTGGATGGGGGTCGACGGCTGGAAGGCACCGCCCTCGGTGTTCCAGTCGTAGATCAGGTCCTGTGGTCGCGTCATGGACCGTGGATCATAGCCGCACGCGGCTATCGGGGGGCAAACTGGTAGCGCTCGATCGGCGCGTAG
>JAGQQZ010000349.1 GCA_020425915.1 Planctomycetota bacterium
CGCCCAGCGCTGAGCCGCGGTCGAGTTCGGTGCGAGTCGGCCCGCTGCTCGCTTTGCTCGCGGCGCGGCACTACAACCGGCTCGGATGCACGCGCGCGCGGAGAAGCACGGCAAGCCAGCGGCCCATGCGGCGAAGGGTCACCCCACTCTCGGCCAACTCGCCGCGACCGCGATCTGCGGCAACGACATCACCTCGTCGTGCCTCTACGTCTCGGCGCTCGCGATCCTCTACGCCGGGCCGCTCGCCCCGCTCGCGCTACTGCTCGTCGCGGTCGTCCTCTACCTGTTCCGCGCGATCTACGCCGAGGTCGTCGGCGCGCTGCCGCTCAACGGCGGCGCCTACAACGCGCTGCTGAACACGACGAGCAAGTTCCGCGCGTCGGTCGCGGCCTGCCTGACGATCCTGTCCTACATGGCCACCGCGGTGATCTCCGCGAACGAGGCCGTGCACTACGTCCACGACCTGTGGGCGGCGCTGCCGATCACCGGCAGCACGATCGGGCTCCTGGCGACGTTCTGCGGCCTGACGATCCTCGGGATCTCCGATTCGGCGCGCGTCGCGATCGTGATCTTCGCCGTGCACCTGTTCACGCTCGCGCTGCTGCTCGTCGTCGGGCTCGGTGCGGTCATGACGCACGGACTCGACGTGTTCTTCGCGAACATGGACACGCCGCCGCCCGGCGGGTTCGCGATGGCGCTGTTCTTCGGCTTCTCGGCGTCGATGCTCGGCATCTCGGGCTTCGAGAGCTCGGCGAACTTCGTCGAGGAGCAGCAGCCGGGCGTGTTCCCGAAGACGCTGCGGAACATGTGGATCGCGGTGTCCTTCTTCAACCCGGTCATGGCGCTGCTAGTGCTCGGGTTGGTCGAGATCCCCGCGGTCGGTGAGCACAAGGAGGCGCTGCTCGCCCACGTCGGCGCCGAGTCCGGCGGCAGCTGGCTCGCGACGCTGGTCTCGGTCGATGCGGCGCTCGTGCTCAGCGGCGCGGTGCTCACCGCGTTCGTCGGCGTCAACGGCCTCGTCCACCGGATGACGCTCGACCGCTGTCTGCCGCAGTTCCTGCTGAAGTCGAACCGCCGCGGCACGACGCACCGCATCCTGATCGGGTTCTTCGTGTTGGCGGTCTCGGTGCTGCTGATCACCGAAGGCGACCTCGAAGCGCTCGCCGGCGTCTACACGATCTCGTTCCTCGCCGTCATGGCGCTGTTCGGCATCGGCAACGTGCTGCTCAAGGTCAAGCGCGCGAAGCTGCCACGCCCGAGTTCGGCGCCGTGGCTCTACGTGCTCGTCGGGGTCTCGTCGGTCGTCGCCGCGTTGATCGGCAACGCGGTCATGAACCCGTCCTACCTGCGCGTGTTCCTCGAGTACTTCGTCCCGGTCGTGCTGTTCGTCTCGATCATGCTCGGCCGCATCGCGCTGCTGAAGGCCGGGCTCTACATCCTGCGCCAGATCGTCCTCGGCGTGACCAAGCCGATGGGATCGCTCGCCAAGTGGATCCGCGAGAAGATCGACCTGATCAATGCGCAGCAGGTCGTGTTCTTCACGCACGGCGACGACATCGACGACCTCAACGAGGTCATGCTCTACCTGCGCAAGAACGAGCACACCAACCGCCTCAAGCTCGTGACCGTGGTCGCGAACGAGGAAGACGTGCCGAGCAAGGTCAAGAACGAGATCCGCGTGCTCGACCGCGCCTACCCGGAGATCGACATCGAGTTCGTCGTGCTCGAGGGCGAGTTCGGCCCGGAGCTGATCCGACGGCTGTCGGCCGAGTGGGGGATCCCGATGAACCTGATGTTCATCGGCTCGCCGGCCGGCAAGCTCGAGTACGGCCTCGGTGACCTCGGCGGCGTGCGCCTGATCATCTGACGTCGGCTCACCCGAGCGACGAGCGGTAGGCGTCGGCCATCGCGTCGGCGATCTCGAGCGCTTCGTCGTCGGTCGTCGAAGCCGGCGGCAGCGCGTAGAGCACTTCGCCGAGCGGGCGCAGCAGCACGCCGCGTTCGATCGACTCGCGGCGGATCCGCGTCGCGATCCCCGCGAGGTAGCCGGACTCGCCCGGCAGGTCGAGCGCGACGATGCCGCCGGTGCGGCGCAGGTTGCACTCGGTCGCCGGAACGGATCCCGCGAGCCGAGCTTCGATCGTCGCTCCGATCGCGTCGAGCCGCGTCGGCACGTCGCGCTCCTCGACGAGGTCGAGCGACGCCAGCGCGACCGCGCAGGTGATCGGGTTGGCCGTGAACGAATGGCCGTGGAACAGCATCCGACCCCGGTCGTCGCTGACGAACGCCTCGAACAGCTCGTCGGTCGCGAGCGTGACCGCGAGCGGCAGGATCCCGCCCGTGATCCCCTTCGACAGGCACATCACGTCGGGCTCGACGCCGGCGCGGCGGCACGCGAACAGCGCACCCGTGCGGCCGAACCCGGTCATGACCTCGTCGGCGATCCACGGCACGCCGCGCGCCTCGCACGCGCGGGCCAGCGCGCGCAGCGTCGCGTCGTCGTGCATGCGCATCCCGCCCGCGCCCTGCACGAGCGGTTCGACGATGACGCCCGCGGCGCGGCGGCCGAGTTCGTCGAGAATCGCGGCGAGTGCGTCGACGTCGGGCGCGGTGCGGCGCACGTCGAACAGCATCGATCGGTACGGCGCGAAGAACGGATCCGGGTCGCCGACCGACATCGCCCCGCAGGTGTCGCCGTGGTAGCCACCCGCGAGTGCGACGAAGGTCTCGCGGCTGCGTTCGCCGCGCTGCTGCCAGGCCTGCACGACCATCTTGAGCGCGACCTCGACCGCCGTCGAACCGTTGTCGGAGAAGAAGACGCGCTCGAGACCCTCCGGGCTGATCTCGACCAGTCGTTCCGCGAGCTGCACCGCCGGTTCGTGCGTCGTGCCGGCGAAGAGCACGTGGTCGA
>JAGQQZ010000350.1 GCA_020425915.1 Planctomycetota bacterium
AAGAGACGCATGGCTCGGGGCGAGAGAGCGAGGAAGCTGCGTCGTCCGCGGCCGCGGTGTGCGCTGTCGAGATTGAACCGCTTCTCGTCGACGCCCGGGGGGCGGCGAATTTGCTCTCGATGAAGTTGAAGACGTTCCATCGCTTCCGCAGCCGAGGCCGTGTTCCACGTCCGGTCATGGACTACCCGAACCACCTGCGCTGGTCAGTCGCTGAGTTGCGTGAGTGGGACGGAGCTGGTTGTCCAAATGTCGCCACTTGGGAGGCGCTGAAGGCGGCCCGTCGAGACCGAGACCGGCCGTGAGCGTCTACAGGCCGAGTTACAGAGATCGTCGTGGTCAGACGAGGAAGTCCAGCAAGTGGCTGTGTGAGTTTCCGGATCACCTCGGCAGAGTCAGGAGACTCACCGGTTTCAACACGAAGTCCGCGGCCCAGACTGCGTGGCGAGAGATCGAGCGGATCGTGCGGGGCAAGCAGGCCGACCAGGTCCCGGACTCGCGGTCGGTAGAGTGGCTACGCACCTCCGCAGCGGAGCGCGTGAAGTCAAGGCTTGCGGACTGGGGAGTGATCGACCGACGGTACTCGCGGGTCGCGAAGCCGATCGACGAACTGATCGACGACTACGAAACGCGGCTTCGTGCGAAGAATCGCGCCGAGGACCACGTCCGAAAGACGGTTGGGTACGTCCGGAAGTTCGCCAAGGAGGCGCGCGTGGCCCGGTTCGCGGATCTAACCCGGGAGAAGGTCGAGACGTTCCTGCGGGCGATCACGAATCGTGGTCTTAGCCCGAGGACCCGGAATGCGCACCTGATCGCCATCCGGTCGTTCAGTCGGTGGCTGGTCGATCGGGAGCTGGCCGGTGAAGACCCCACAAGGGGCATCGACCGCGCCAAGGAGCAACCGGAGAGGACGAGGCGGGCGATGCGACCCGATGAGAGTCTTCGGCTGATCCGCAACACGATCTGCGGCAACCCTTGGCCGGAACGTGCGAGGCGTCCAACGACGGGATACGCAAGGGCCGTACTCTACCTCGTCGCGCTGGAGACCGGGTTCCGCAAGCGGGAACTGCTCAGCCTCAGGGTCGCGGACTTTCGCTTGGACGACGAGGACGGCGCGTGGATTCGCCTAGACGCGGCCAACGCCAAGAACGCCGTCGAGGCACGCCAGCCGATTCGGAAGTCCGTGGCGGGCGTCCTGCGGGCCTTCCTGGCGAATCGGATTCCATCATCGTCTGTGTTCGGGCTCTCGAAGTGGACGGATACCGCCAAGATGCTGCGCGCCGACCTAGAGGCCGCCGGTGTGTCGGCGGTGGAATCGGCTACGGGGAAGGTGCTGGACTTCCACGCGCTACGGGCATGCTTCGCCACTCGACTCGACCGCGGGAACACGCCGCTCGGCGTCCGCATGGCGCTGACGCGCCACAGTACGCGCGGGAATCTGACGCTGGACCGCTACACGGATGTTAGTGAGTCGGCCATGCGCAAGGCGCTGGAGTGTCTTCCCGACTTAACCGAGCCGTTTGTCACTTCAGCGGTCGCCGCGACGGGCACCGATGATTCGACTTGTGGGCCAGCTTGTGGGGAATCGGGGGGATCCGAACGGATCACGACGGACGTGCCGCAGAATGAAACACGGGTTTCAAAGTCGCAACTTGGTTTGTCTAGCGACTTTGAAACCCGTGTGAGTGGCTCCTCGAGCAGGACTCGAACCTGCGACCTAGTGATTAACAGTCACCCGCTCTACCAACTGAGCTATCGAGGATCGCTCCACGCCGAAGCGTGGGGACGGGAACCATATCTATCAACGGCATGCGGTAAAGACCTTCTTGAGCAGAATGCTCGAATCCGGTCGGGCGAGGTTCCGGACCTCGGACGCGTGCCGGTAAAACCCCTGGCCATGAGCCCTTCCGTGACGCCGACTTCGCTCCCGCTCCTCGTGGCCCTCGTCTTCGCAGGCTGCGCGAACCACGACGTCGAGGCGCCGATCGGTGCTCCCGCCACTCGGAGCGACGCGGTCGTCGACGACTATCACGGGGTCGAGATCGCCGACCCGTATCGCTGGCTCGAGGACCAGGACAGTCCGGAAGTGCTGGCTTGGGCCGGTGCGCAGAATGCCTACACCGAGTCCATTCTCTCGCGTGTTCCGACCCGCGAGGCGTGGCGCAAGCGACTCGGCGAGCTGTGGAACTTCGAGCGGTACGGCGTGCCGCGGCGTCATGGCGACGTCTGGATCTACAGCAGGAACGACGGCTTGCAGGATCAGTCCGTCATCCGAGTTGCCGACGCCCCCGATGCCGAGGGCCGGGTCCTGATCGACCCCAACACGTTGTCCGAGGACGGCACGATCGCGCTCAGCGGTCTGTCGGTCAGCCCCGAAGGTGACTGGGCGGCGATCGGAACGTCCGTGAGCGGCAGCGACTGGATCGACTGGCGGGTGATGGACGTCGCGACCGGGGAGTGGAGTTCCGACGAGCTGCACTGGACCAAGTTCACCGGCGCGTCCTGGACCCACGACGGTGCCGGGTTCTTCTACCGGCGCTATCCCGAGCCGGGTCAGGGTGAGGTGTTCGAGGCGGCCAATCGCAACGCACAACTGTGCTACCACTCGTTGGGCACGCCGCAGGCCGAGGATCAGGTCGTGTACGAGCGGCCCGACGAGCCGGAGTGGGGGTTCGGCGTGACCGTGAGCGACGACGGGAAGTTCGCCGTGATCTCGATCTCGGCAGGCACCGATCGCCGCAATCGCATCGCGTGGATCGACCTCGGGGATCCGGACTGGGACGTGCGCCCGCTGCTCATGGACTTCGACGCGAGCTACGGGTTCGTCGGCAATCACGGTCGGACGTTCTGGTTCCTCACGGATCTCGACGCTCCGAACGGGCGGTTGATCGCGGTCGACGTGGACAACCCGTCGCGCGATGCATGGTCCGAGGTGATCGCGGAGGGCGACGCGAAGCTCGATTCGGTGGACGCGTTCGGCGGGAGTCTGATCGCGTCGTATCTCGTCGACGCGAGCAGCCAGCTCCGGCGCTTCGGAACCTCCGGCGAACCCGAAGGGAACATCGAGCTGCCTGGACTCGGCAGCGTGTCAGCCCTCGCGGGCAAACCCGAGGACCGGACGTTCCATTTTGCCTACCAGAGCCTCACCGAGCCGCCGTCGGTCTGGTCGTACGATCTCGGCGAGAAGCAGTTGGGAGCGGTTCGTCGTCCGACCTGTGCGTTCGATCGCGACGACTTCGTCACTCGACGGGTCGCGTTCCAGGCGTCGGACGGTGCGCGACTGGCGATGTTCCTCGTGCATCGGCGCGGGCTTCGACTCGACGGCGAGAACCCGACGTATCTCTATGGGTACGGCGGGTTCAACATCTCGATCACGCCGCGATTCTCCGTTCCGACCATCGCCTGGATCGAGCGAGGTGGGTTGTACGCGCAAGCCACGCTCCGAGGCGGCGGCGAACTGGGCGAGGCGTGGCACGAGGCCGGGATGCTGGTGAACAAGCAACGCGTGTTCGACGATTTCGCAGAGTGCGCGGAGTACTTGATCCGCAACGGCTACACGTCGCCGCACCGGCTGGCGATCGGAGGGCGGAGCAACGGCGGACTCCTCGTGGGCGCGACGCTGAACCAACACCCCGAGCTGTTCGGCGCGGCGATCCCCGAGGTCGGCGTGATGGACATGCTGCGCTATCACGAGTTCACGATCGGTTGGGCTTGGGCGTCCGAGTACGGTCGGTCCGACGACCCGGAGATGTTCCCGGTGCTGCGCGCCTACTCGCCGCTACACAACGTTCGACGCGACGCGGCTTATCCACCGGTCCTGGTGATGACCGGCGATCACGACGATCGGGTGCTGCCAGGGCACAGCTACAAGTTCGCGGCCGCGCTACAGGCGGCAAGACCCGAAGACCGGATCCTGTTGCGCGTGCAGATGAAGTCCGGACACGGTGCCGGCAAGCCCGTCCGGATGCAGATCGACGAGGCGGCGGATCGATGGGCGTTCCTCGACTCCGCGATCGGGACTCCCTAGCGGGTGGCGACTCGGCCCGCGATCAGTGTCGTTTCGGTGGACCACCGCGACGGCGGTCGTCCTCGTCCATCGCCCGGTCCATGTAGCGACCGAAGGCCTCTTCGTCCTCCATCAGCAGGGCGTCGAGATCGCGGGACTTGCGTTCGAGCTTGGCCAGACGCGCCGCGTCGTCGGCGTGGACCTGTGCCTCCATCTCTCGCTCTTGGTCCGACTCCACCGCCCGCAGTTCGGCGGTGACGATCTGGTCGCGTGCCTCCTCCAGCTGCTGGCGAAGGCGGGCGATCTCCGCCGCGGCGTCGCGGTCCGGGGCGGTGACGAGGTCGAGTTCGGCGTCCCGCGCTTCGATCGCTTTCGCGGCGGCGGTCAGCGATTCGATCGCCATCTGCAACTGTCGGAGGGCGGCATGCGGGTCGCGAATCGCCGACAACACGGTGATCGCGTTGGCGATTCGCTCGAGGATCGGGTCATCGTCGGGGGTCGCGGGCATCGCACGACAGCATAGCGAACTTGGCACGAGGCCGTCGACGCCGTATGAAGCGCGGATGCCGACCGAAGTCGCTACCCATTCCGGTTCGTTCCACGCCGACGACGTGTTGGCGTTCGCGATGATCCGGGTGTTCTTCGACCAGGAAGCGACCGTCGTGCGCACCCGTGACCTCGAGCGAATCGCTCAGGCCGACATCGCGATCGACGTCGGCGGTGAGTTCGCGCCGGATCGGCGTCGCTTCGATCACCATCAGGCGTCGTACGACGGGGACCGTTCGTCGGCGGGGATGGTGCTCGACTGGCTGGAGGCAGATGGTCACATCGGTGCCGAGATGGCGCATTCTCTGCGTGCCGACCTCGTCGACTACGTCGACGCCGTCGACAACGGACGGCGAACTCCCGAGCGCGGGGTTCCCTGCTTCGCCATGATCGTCGGGGTCTACAACAACCTCGCGGCGAGCCCCGACGAGTTCGATGGGCTGTTCCGCGACGCGGCGGCGGTCGCGGCAGGACTGCTCGAGGGCCTGCGAGCGGGCTACCAGGCGGTCGCGGACGCTCGCCTCGTCGTGCGGCGGGCGATGTCACAGGCGGACGAGACCGCCAGCAACCTGCTGTTCCTCGACGCGTACCACGCGTGGAAGCCCGCCTACTTCGAACTCGGCGGAGCAGACCATCACACGGAGTTCGTCGTCTACCCGGCGGAGGACTCCTGGCGCGTCGTCGCGATTCCCCCGGTTCCGGGCAGCTTCGACCAGAAGCGTTCGCTGCCGGCCGAGTGGGCCGGACTCGTCGACGACGAACTGTCCAGCGTCGTGGGCGTGAACGGCGCCCGGTTCTGCCACAAGAACCGTTTCATCGCCGTGTTCGAATCGCGCGAGGCGGCCCTCGAATCGCTCCGCAAGTGGGGCCTCGAGCGGTCTTCCGCCTAGCGCTCGGGCCCCGATCGCGAGGGACGGTCGGCACCGGTCGCGACGTCCGACTTCGAGACGGGCGCGACCGGGTGTCCGGAATCGAGACGCAAGGCTCGCCAGGGTCCAGTCGCGCCTGGTGCCACGGTCGATGTCCAGGGCGGACCGACACCGGTCGGGAGAAGGCCCATGGACACGAATTCTCATCCTCTGCGTTCTTTGCTCGGTACCGCGACCCTGTGCGTGCTCGCGGCCTGCGGGGCCGGTGGCAGCACCGGTGGCGGGGGAATCGGGGCGAACCCGAACGCGCGTGGTGTTCCGGTCGACTCGGTGACGCTCTCGTTCGTCGTCGACAACCAGGAGAACGACGATCGTCGTGAGACCGTCTGCGTGTCGATCCCGTTCCCCGAAGGGCAGGTCCCACCCGGAAGCCTGAGCAGCTTCGCCGTGCAGGGTCATTCGACGGCCTGGTTGCCGCTGCAGGAGTGGGCCGACGGAACCGTGCGCGTGGCGCAGGCGCAGTTCACGGCCGACCTCGCGGCGCACACCAAGCGCTCGTTCAAGGTGGTGCGCGGTGGCTCGACGCTCGGCGGCGGATTCCAGCAGCATCCTTGGGTGCAGGCCAAGTGGAACAGCCTCGACATCGGCGCGCGGGTGCACGATCGATTCGGTCATCGATACGAGTCCGAGATCAGCGGTGGAGGAGAGACGCTCCAGGCGACCCAGCTGAAGCGAGTCCGTCGTTGGCGCACCTATCATGCGAGCACGACGAGCGGCGGGATCGGCCGCGACTTCCTCGCGTCGACGTTCTACGTGTCCGAGTACCGTGACATGCCGTTCCTGGTCGTCGACTGGATCGTCGGCAGCGACTACAAGGGCACCGACGCGCCCGGCGGGAGTTCCGACCCCAACGACTACCCGCTCGGTCCGGTCGACGTGAACGACGTCGGGTTCCTCTCGGGCGGTTTCGCGGAGGTCGCCGCGTATCGTGCCGACTGGCACGAGATCGAAGCTGCGGTCGATGGAGGCGCGGGACGCGAGTTCCGACGCGTCATGCAGAGCGATTGGCTCGCGGACGGGCAGACCAAGCGATATCGGTTCCTGCTCCGTGTCGAGGACGCGGGCGCCAGCGGCGCGGAGCGTTCGGCGTGGCAGAATCGCTTCGACGCGTTCTCGGCCGGTCCGGTCTGGGCGGTGGCTCGTCATGAGGCGTGGGGTCCTTGCGAGGCAGCCGGCGTGCTCGGCGGCCTCCTGGCCGGACCGAGCGACGCCGCGTACCGAGCGCAAGGAGAGTGGGACGACTGGGTCGGTCGGTCGCACTTCGGTACCTGGGGGTCGTTCGGGGACGAGAAGTTCTCCGAGGCGACGGGAACGCCGCGGAACGCGCCGCTCGGCGAGGAGTTCGCACACGCGATCCAGTCCGAGGACGTGCGGATGCTGACGATCCTCGAGCAGAAGACCTGGGCGCAGGCACAGCGACCGTTCCACATGTACGGCCTCGTCGTCGGAGCGGAGCAGGACCTGCTCCTGTACGACGGCGTGCCGTTGTCGCTGAACAACCGTTGGTCGCGTGATCTCAGCGGCGAGTCGCTCGGTCGGCGCGCGCTGAAGAACAGCGATCCGTTCGCGAGCTACCGAACGCGTATCGACGATGGTGGCAAGCCGCACGGCTGGAACCACTTCGACTTCCAGCACTGGACGACGGACCTGCAGTACGAGTACTACACGATGACCGGCGACGAGTGGGCACGGGAGGAGTTGCGCAACCTCGGGCAGTGCGCTCGGGGCATGGCGCGACTCAGTGGGTTCGCGACGGCCGATGTCTCCTCGGCCCGTGGCGAGGCCTGGCTCATGCAGTCGTTCGTCCAGGTGTATCTCGCCACGCGAGACGAGTCCTTCAAGAGCTACGCGCTGCGACGCGCGGCCGAGATCGTCGACCGCGATCGACTCAAGGATCATCCGAGTCGCGCGCTCTACACGTCGGGCCCGGACGGGCGCACGGGATTCCCCAACGTCGAGTACACGTGGTTCGCGCCGTGGCAGATGGCGTACGTGATGTATGGCTACACGGCGGCCTACATCATCTTCGACAGCGCGTTGTGCCTGCGAATCGCGGAGGACGCCGTGCGGAGCGCGATCTACTGCTCGGTCAGCAACTACACCTCGCCAGGCGGTCAGTTCCGCGAATGGGGACTGCGTTATGCGTGTGTCTTGACCGTCAACGGACAATCCGTGTCGCCGAGCTACTTCGATTCGGACCCGTCCTACTCGATCACGTTCGCAGCCGGGACGCTGAGTCCGATGGGCTCGGGGGTGTCCGCGGTCGCTCGCTACACGCCCAGTGGAGAGGTCGCCCAGATGGCCCGGCAGGTGGCCACTCGCGTGTATCCGACGCTCGACGACTACGCGCGTTGGGACAAGTGGGCGTACACGTCGTTCGAACGATGATCCGCGCGGGCGCGGCCGTGCGGTCACCAGCCGTGCGCGCTATCCTTCGGCGATGAACAAGTTCCAACACGTGACTTCGAGCCTCGCGCTCGCGCTGGGCGGACTCGCCCTCGTTGCCTGTTCCGCCGAGACATCGGCGCCATCGAAGCCGGCCGAACCCGCGCATACCGAATCGACCGAGGCAGGCGAGGTGATGACCGTGTCGCTCGTACTCCCCGGCATGACTTGAAACAGCTGCAAGCGCTCGGTGCAGGGTGCACTGGGCAAGGTGCCGGAGATCAAGAACTTGCAGCTCGCGCCTGGGCGTGACGGCGGGTCGGGTTCGTTCGAGTGTGCGAAGGACTTCGACTACAAGTCCAAGCTCGACGCGATCGTGGCGGCCGGCAACGATCACCTCGCCGGCTGGTCCGAAGGCGAGTGATCGTCGCCACGCGCCGCCGTATGCTCGGCGGCGCATGGCGACCTCCGGTGCAGGATTCGAGGCCGACGCAAGGCGCCCGACCTTCGGCGAGCGCTTGACCGCGCTCTGGTTCCGTTCCCTACAGCGTGGCTTCCAGTCCGCGCCGGCATGGGTGGCGGACAGCGTGGCCGACGCGCTCGCGCCGGTCGTCGTGTTCTGGACGCGGCGCCATGAGCGACGGGTCGCGCCGAAGGGGCGCGGCCTCGTGCGGAATCAGCGCATCGTGTTCCGCGATCGTTGGAACGAGGAGTTCTCGGACGCGCACCTCCGACGATGGGCTCGGCACATGACCCACTGCATCGTCGACTTCTGTCGGATGCCGCGCATCACCGCCGCGAGCCTGGAGCGGTTCGTCGACATGGCGGATCAACGTACGCTCGACCAGGTGCTCGCCGAAGGACGTGGCGCGATCTGCGCGACGGGTCACTTCGGATTCTGGGAGCTCTGCAGCCACGTGGCGAGCGTGCACGGTGTCCCGGCCACGACGGTCTACCGGCCGTTGCGGAATCCCGCGCTCGATGCCGAGTTCCGCCGTGTCCGGTCGAGTGGGGGGCCGCAGCTGGTTCCGAAGTGGGGCGCGGTGAGGGAGACGCTGCGGGCGCTCGCGGACGGTCGCGCCGTCGGCCTGGCGGTCGACGAGAACACGGAGCACAGTCCGGTGTTCGTGCCCTTCCTCGGGACCCTCGCAGCCACCAACACGACCGTGGCCGCGCTCGCATTCCGGACCGGTGCACCGATCGTCGTCGTGAGCTGCAATCGGACCGGCCGCGAGCGCTTCAAGTTCCACGTCTGGGACGTCATCCGGATGGCGAAGTCGCGCCCGTCAGCGAGCGACATCGAAGCGGTCATGCGTCGGGTCAACGATGCCCTCGGTCGGGCGGTCGAACGCTACCCTGAGCAGTGGCTGTGGGGCGCGCGCCGATTCGCGACCCGCCCGCCGGGCGAAACGCCGATGGCGGATGGCCTGCCGCCGATCGCGGAACTCGAACCGTCCTCGGGTTCGGCATCGCCGTAGCGGCGGTCACGCCTCGGCTTCGCGCGGTCGCTCGGTCACCCGGGCGCTCAGTTCGCGCACCTTGTTGCGCACGTGTTCGAACGGGTCTTCGCGCAGGGCTCGGAGCGCCTTCGACAGGTGAGACGAGCCGAGCTCGTGGAGGACGATGATCGCCGCGAGTCGCGAGTATGCGTGCTCGGACTTGATCCAGTCCCGAGCGACCCGTTCCGCGAACGACGGGTCGCGAGATCTCAGACTCACCAGCGCGTTACGGCGCACGTACTCGTGTGCATCCTCGACGAAATCGCGCAGGATCTGCTTGCTCTCGTCGTCGACGAAACCCCCGAGGTAGCTCGCGATCTGCCATCGCGCTTCGAAATCGTCGTACCCGAGTCCGGCGCGCGCGACGGCCAACCCGGCGCGTTGCGCGTCGGCCAGGAGATCGGCGACGAAGTGTGCGTCGTTGTCACGAGCCAGCAGGAACAGAAGATCGGCGATCTCCTCTTCGTCGGGGTCCGGATCGTTCGCCAAGAACCGCTCGACGGCGGCGTGCGCGACGATCCAGTTCGGATAGGCGCGTTCCCAGGCATCGGAACGGTCCTCGACCTTCTCGGCCCAGGTTCGCAAGCGATCGGATTCCGTTCGGAGCTCCATGCCGCGTCATTCTAGCAGGCCGATCCGCGTGCGCCGAATCCAACCCCGTCGTCCCTCGGTCTCGATCTCGACCCAATGATCGGACTCGGCGAGGACCCGGACCTCGACCCCCGGACGGACCGAGTCGGCGGAAGTGCGCGTCGCATGGGGCGCGGAGTGCAGGACCGCGGCGCGTTCGAGGATTACGCCCGACTGGGTCGGCGACGCCGTCGATCGCAACGCGATTCCGACCAACGCCAAGCAACTGGCGACCACGGTGGCCCGCGCGAGCAACCGAGCGCCGGGTCGCCGGCGAGCGAGCACCGCAGTGCCGGTGGCGCAGGCCAGGATCGTGCCGAGGAGCGCGACGAGTTCGTCGGGAGTGCGTCGGGCGATCCAACTCGAGACCGAACGTCCTAGCGTGCTGGGTGGGCGG
>JAGQQZ010000351.1 GCA_020425915.1 Planctomycetota bacterium
CGATCAGAATTCCCGAGACGAGCGCCGACGACGCGACCACGCACAACGTCACCGCCGGTCCCGGCGGCCAGTCCACTTGCTCCCAGCACGCGAGCACGAACGCGGCGACGGCACCCAACAATCCCGCAACGATCGACAGCGGCGCGTACGACGCGAGCGACGGGCTCGCCGCGCGCACGAACACGGGCGGAACGAGCGTCAACGTGAACACCGAGAGCGGACCCGCGATCGGGGCGCAGACCGCGCAGAAGCCGCCGACCAACAACAGCGTCGTGACGAGTTCGCGCCGGACGGACAGTCCCAGGAGTCTGGCCTGATCGGGATCGAACGCGCTGATCCACTGCCGGCGCCAGGTCGACCAACAGACCGCGAGCGTGACGGCGCAGCATCCCAACACGAGATCCCTTCCCACCGCATCGACGGTCAGCAGATGACCGTGGTGCGTCGCTTCCTCGAGGCCCGGATGCGGCGGGCTGTGCAAGTAGAAGATGTCCTGCAGCGCCATCGCGACGACGAACGCGATTCCGGCGCGCGTTCCGACGAATCGTCGCTCGTGGGAACTCACCCCGATCGCGAGCATCCCGATCGTGACGGCCACAACTGCCCCGGCGACGAGGGCGCCATGACCCGGTTCGAACGCGTGTGTCGCCTCGGTGCCCCCGACGAGTGCCGAGACGTAGATCGCCCCGGCGCGACCGCAACTGGCCAGTTGCGGTCCGGCCAAGCCGAGTAGCGGCATCCGCCGCAGCACGAGCAAGACGCCGATCAACGGTGCGGTCAGGGCGATCGCCAACAACGACACGAAGCCGTCGAAGAACAGGCCGATCGCAAGGTTCCACGCTTCGCAGAGCGATTCGATCAACGCGAAGCCCCGGCCACAGGAACGATGGGCACGTCGACGATACCGCGCTCGTCGAGGAGCAGCTGCCGGTCCGCGAACTCCGGCAATCGGTGGAGGTCATGCGTGACCGCGACGACCACGTTGCCACGGTGCGCCAGATCCTGCATCGCCGACCAGATCATCTCGGCGGATCCGACGTCGACGCCAGCCGTCGGTTCGTCGAGCGCGACGACGTCGCTCCGCGCATGGATGACTCGCGCGACGAGCACTCGCTGCCGCTGCCCCCCGGACAACTCGAAGAACGCGCGATGCGCGAGGTCGGCGACGCCGAGCAGCGCGAGCGCTTCGCGGGCAGACGTCGATCGACCCCTCGCGGATCCCCACCGGCCAGTCAGCACGACTTCCAGGCATGTCACGGGGAAGCCCCCATCGAGGTCGTCGGCTTGTGGCACGTAGCTGATCGAACCATCGACGTCGACGCGACCGGCGATCGGCGGTTGCAATCCGATCAGCGTTCGCAGCAGCGTCGTCTTCCCGCATCCGTTGGGGCCGGTGAGAACGTGCAGTCGCCCGCCATCGAACTCGCCGGACAGCGGTCCGGCGATCCGATGGCCCCGATATCCGATCTCGAGGTCTTCGAACGCGAGTCGGGGCATCCCTGTCCAACTACCCGCGGGAGCTGGACGCCTCTCCTCGGTCGGCGGGCTCGGTCTTCGAGAGCGCTCGCGAGAACGTGTGGACGACCCGATCCATGAACTCGAACCAACCGTGCATCTCGCCGCTCGACGCGCTCGCGGTCGGCAGCGACACCGCGGTCGCACCGATCGCCTCGGCCACCCGACTCGCGACGTCCGCATAGCCAGGCCGCCCGACGACCATCTTCACGTCGTCGCGCTTGCCGATCTCGACGAGCTGCGCGACGTGATTCGGGGTCGGCGACACGCCGGGCAACGGCTCGAGCCGGCCGGCGATCCGGAGGCCGAACGTGTCGGCGAAGTAGGTCCACGACGCGTGGGCCTCGATGAAGGACGCGCCACTGCACTTCGCGAGTTCGGACTTCCA
>JAGQQZ010000352.1 GCA_020425915.1 Planctomycetota bacterium
CACTTCGACCGAACGCTCGAACTGGCCCGGGCGGCGCGTCCGAGCGGGAACTTCCAGTCCATCGAGCTGCACCGAGAGATCGCCGCCGCGACGGCGACGGGGAACTGGACCGAGGCCGCGACGAGGATGCTGCGGCTCGGCGCGTCTCGGCCGAGCGACCTCGACGACCCCAATCACATCGCCTATCTCGCCGAAGCGATCGAGCAGTCCGAGTGGCAGAACCGGGACACGCTCGCGGCATTCCTGCACGCACTTGCGGCGATGCTCGGCTCGGAGGGCGATTCGAGCTTCCTGGACGAGCAGATCGAGGCGCGGGACGCTGCGCTCGGCCGCAATCGCTGAATTCGCCGGAATTCTCCCTGGGTTTCCTCGCGCGCGCTACGCTCCCGACTGGCGACCCGAGACTCAACCCCAGGATCCCCATGGCTCCCCAGCGACCTTCGTGGTGTGTCGCGGCGCTGATCGCGTTCGCCCCGTGGGCGACCGCTCAGTGCCCCGAAAGCCTGAGCTTCATGTCCGGCATGCCGACCGGCATGTCGCTCGCCGACGACCCCGCCGTCCCGTTCGACGCCACCCAGGTCTACGTGACCGAGGCCGGCTTCAGCCAGGCGGCGCCACTCGAGTGGCCCGCCCTGGGTGCGTCGATCCACTTCCGCCTCAACGACATCTTGGCGAACTGCACGACGGCCACGCTCGACGTGAACGCGATGTCGCTCGGGCAGGACTTCTTGCTGATCAACGACGCGACCGGAGTGATCGAGATCCCCAACAACCGCTGGGCCGCGTTCAACTTCTCGGTCGCGAAGACCGCCAGGGGGAGTGTGGGCAGCCTCGTCGAGCAGGAAGCAGCAACCCCCGACGGGCCGGGTGCCGACCTGTTCAGCTACGCATTCCTCGGCAGCGCGCTCCCACCGGAACTCATGGGTCAGGCCCAGCGCACGCACGACAGCCGCGAGATCGACCTCGGCGATGGCGCCGTGGCGCAGCGGGAGATCGACGCGATCGATCAGTACATGCCGCTGTACCGACTCGACCCCGCGCTCGCCGCCACGATGCCGCCGGCGCCCACGATCTACTTCTCGCTGTCGGCCTCGACCGTCGGTGCCGCGCCTCCGTTCTGGTTCTCCGGCACGCCGAACAGCAGCGCCTCGATCCTCCGCGTCGACTGGCAGCCGTCCGTGCTCTCCTGGGGCTGCCCCACCCTGTTCAAGCCCTACTTCGACCTGGGACTGTCGATCAACGACGACATCGACGCGCTCGCCATCGACATCGAGCGCGCGCGCATCGTGTTCTCGACGACCAACCTGGCGCGCGACCAGCTCGAGTTCGTCCCCTGCGTGCAGGACAATCCGACCCCGAAACCGGTCAAGGAGACCCAGCCCGACGGGACCGAGAAGAAGGTGACCGAGAAGATGGGACTGCTCGACGACGACGACGTCGACGGGGTCTGCGGCATCGATCCGTCGATCCGGCGCCGCACCGGCGCGCTCGGCACCGCGATCAACACGATGTTCTACGCGATCGGCACACCGACCGCGCCGGTGTTCCCGCCGGCCGACACGCTGCAGGCCAGCGCGATCCGCGTCGACAGCCCGCTCGGCCCGGCGTTCTACTCGCAGATCGTCGGGTGGCCGCCCGTCACCGGACAGGGGCCCGGGATCGCCCTGCTCACGTTCTCCCCGGCTGGCACGCTCAACCCGCTGTTCGCGATCGACGGTGGCTTCCGCAACGACGTGATGCCGATCCACTGCGGCGACCCCTACGGCGTGAGGTGGCTCTTCCCGCCGAACTGGGTGCTGCACATGCCGACCCTCGAGTTCGACCTACGCTGGTTCGTCGCGAACGTCGCCCTGACCGAACTGCGCGACGCGCATCCGCTGCGGATCCGACTATGATCCGCAGCGCATGGACGACGACGAAGTCCTGAAGCTGATCCGATCCTCGGTCGCGGGCGACACGGGTGCTCAGTCCGCCTTGGTCGCGCGGCTGTACCCGAAGGTGCAGACGATCGTGCACCGCGAGCTCGAGAAGGACTTCCGGCAGCGCCACAAGTGGATCCTTCCACTGTTCAGCACGCGGGACATCGTCCACGACGTGTTCGCCGGCGTCGTCGCGGGACTCGACGAGTCCGCCGACTTTCCGAACGAGGCGGCGTTCGTCGGCTACCTGAGCACGATGGTTCGCAACCGCTTGCTCGACGCGGTGCGTCACAACGAGGCCGGCAAGCGCGACGTGCGCCGCCGGAGTGACGCGTCCGGCACGATGATCGACCGCATGGCGCGAACGCAGTCCTCGACGCCCGAGCTCGCGGCGCACCTCGCGGAACAAGCCGAGGTCCTACGCGAGGTGCTCGACGAATTCCCGGATCGCCACCGGGCACTCGTGACGATGCGGATGATGGACGGAGAGACGTTCCCGGTCATCGCCGAGAAACTCGGCTACGCCTCGGCCGAGACCGCGCGACAGTCGTTCCTCGACGCGCAGGCCAAGTTGCTGGTGAAGCTCCGCGCCCGCGGACTGTCGTGACGGAAGCGCGTCAGCGGTTCAGCCGCGTCTCGCCGGGCTCGATGTAGATCCCGCCGTTCTGCTCGGCGAGTCGTCGCATCAGTTCCTTGCCGCTCATGGTGAACGGGTAGCGGATACGACTGTCCTTCATCTTCTGCTCGTCCTCGGGCCCCTCGATGAAGACCGTGTTGATGCGGATACGACGGTGCGCGTTGGCCTGGCGCACCGCGGCGAGGATCTGCTCGGGGTCGATGATCTCCCCGAACGACGGTGCGCCGTCGGAGAGGATGAAGATCTCGTCGACGTTGCTGTCGTACCGCTCGACCTTGCCCTCGGTCTTGTTGCCCTTCATGTCGAAGCCGATCTTCAGACCGCCCCAGACGTTGGTGCCGCCGAGCGGCCGAGCCTTGTCGATGAACTTGTCGAACTTCTTCTTGTTGGCTGCCGAAGCCTCGAGCAGTTTCTTGTTCCAGGCCTCCGCGTCGGTCGCGAAGTGCACGAGCCCGAAGTGCCCGTCGGCGGCCATCGAGTGGATCGCGCCCTTGAGTTCGCGGCGAGCGACCTCCATCTTGCTGATCTGCTTGCCGGACTCCTCGTCGACATCGGCGGACGGCCATTCCATCGAACCCGAGAAGTCGCAGATGAACAGCACGTGGCTACCGCGGACCGGAATCCCGAAGAAGCTCCCGGTGCTCGTCCGGTGCGCCTTCTGCTTCGCCTTGACCTCTGCGAGATCGACGACCTTGAACTCGTCGTGCACGCGCTCCCACCACTCCTTCCACTGGTCCGGTCGGTCCTTCGGGAACGTCGCGCCGCTCAGGGACACCAGCAGCTCGTAGGCGCTCTCACGCACGAGACCCGAGGTCTCGCCGAGCTTCGAACTGTCGTCCGCTTCGACCCAGCGCTGCAGGAGGTCGATCAGCGCCGGAACCGAATCCGCGGCGCGCACGCGCTCCATGAGCTGGATCGTCGCCAAGTCGACCTGCCAGCTGTGCTTGCCAAGCAACCGGATCGCCGACGTCGCCGCCCGCCGCAGGACTCGTTGGTGCTGCTCACCGCTCTCGAGCGTGTCGATCGTCGCGACGAGGGCGTCGATGCAATCGCCGAGCGCGAGTTCGTTCTCCTCGCGCTGGAGCCGGTCGGCCAACGATTCGATCGCGTTGGGCAGCACCGCGCGGGACAGACCCTTCGCCGCGGCGCGCCGCACTTCGAGCGACTCGTCGCCGAGCGCCGCCTCGAACGTCGGACGGTCCTCCTCGCGCTTGCCCCATCCGAGCGCGCGCAACGCCGCGATCCGCTCGGTCTCCGAGCCGGACTTCGCGAGCTCGGCCAGTCGATTTCGCGCCGCGTCGGAACGGATCTCGGACAACGCCTCGTCGCCCACCTGGCTGACGACCGACGGCACGAGCGTGACGTCGACCTTCTTACCGTCGGCGCCGACCGCCGCGACCTCGATCAGCGCATCCACCGCCTCGGCCGTGCCGAGTTTCGCGGCTCGCTTGCAGAGTTCCTGGAGTTCGCGGAAGTGTGTCAGCGCCTCCGGCCCCTCGGCCGCGAGACGGGACTCGGGGAGGATGCCGAGCTTGATCGACACGAATGTCTTCTTGCTGCGCGGCTTGCCCTTGGTGAGGGCCCCTTCGTCCGGCACGTCGAGCTTGCCGGTCCGGTAGAGCTTCAGCCACATCTCGATCGCCTTGACGACCACGTCCTCCGACGCTCGGTCGGCGACGCAGACGGGCGTCGGCGTCGGATTCGTCGCGGGCAGGATCGCGCTCGTGAGCACGCAGTTCAGCAGTGTGGACCAGATCATGAGGTTCGCGGGACCGGATTCCCTTGGAAGGGTCTGGGGGACGTTCCATCCTACGAACGCAAGCCCGCAAAGTCACAGGCCACGCTATGATGCCCGTTTCGCATGGACCCCATCCCCGACTGTTGGCCGCCTGACGAGTCGGCCCGGCCCGTGATCGAGGCCCCGGTGTTCCCGCTCCCGGCCGCGTTCCTGTTTCCCGGCCAGGTGATGGCCTTGAACGTGTTCGAACCGCGCTACCGCGCGATGATCGAGGACTGCCTCGACGGCCCTGGGCGCATCGTCATCAACGCCGTCGAATCCACGGCTGGCCGCCCGCCGCTGCGGGAGATCGCTGGCCTCGGCGAGATCGCGCGACACGAGAAGCTCCCCGACGGTCGCTTCACGGTCTGGCTCGGCGGAATCGGTCGTGTCCGCGTCCGCGAGATCTCCAGCGAGCGCCCCTACCGCATGGTCCAGTGCGAGCTCGTGACCGAGGTCGACCCGTCGCCGTCCGACGAGGCCTCCCTGCGAGATCCGCTGATGTCGGCGATCGAGAGCCGCGTCGCGAGCGAGATCGAACTCGGGGAAGACCTTCCGATCGGCCTGCTCAGCGACCTGCTCTCGCAGTGCATCTCGCTCCCCACCGAGACGCTGGGGTCACTGTTCGAAGAACCGAACGTCACGCGCCGCGCCGAACTGGCGCTCAGCGCCCACCAGCGCTTCCCGAAAGAAGACTGACGCGTCCCGACTCAGAACGAGTCTTCGCCGAACGGGCGCATCGCCCGCGGCGGGCCGAGCACCTCGCGAGCGACGACGGCGTCGATGATCCGAGACCTGTCGAACCGCACGATCCGCCGCGGTCGCCGCTTGCCGCGCGGGGCATCGTCGGCGAGCGAGTCCGCCGATTGGGCGGCGTAGCGATCCCGGATCGCGGCGCCGAGACTCTTCGCGCGGTCGTCGATCGAGCTCTTGAACCGAGCCTCGCGTTCGGCGTCGGCCGCCGCCAGCCGTTCGGCGAGGTCACCGCCGTGATTGTGTGGATCGACGTACGGAACTTCGACCGCCTCGGAAATCGGTTCCGGCGCGGGCTCCCGGCGCGGCGCCGCCCGAGGCTCGAGCTCGATTCCCATGATCCGCCGAATCTCGGCAGCGATGTCGGGTTCCGGGTTCTCGGTGGCCTGCGTGCGAACGGGACGGACGGAATGCTGCGCGTCGCTCGACTCGACGCGATGCCTTCTTCGCTCGTCGGACCGCTGCTGTTGCGACGCCTTCTGGACCGCGCGCTGGAACACGTTGCCGGCCGCCGACGCCAAGTAGGCGAGCAGAACGAACGTCAGCCACCAGTTCTCGCGGAGCAAGTCCCACATCGCGCTAGTTCTGATCGCTCGGATCGGCGGAGTCCGTGTCGCCGGCGATCTGTCGCCGCATCGTCGTGTCGGCCTCGACGTTGCGCATCCGGTAGTAATCCATGATGCCCAGGTTGCCGCTGCGGAAGGCATCCGCCATCGCGCGCGGGACCTCGGCCTCGGCCAACACGACCTTCGAGCGGTTCTCCATGACTGCGGCGCTCTGCTCCTGCTCGGCCGCCACCGCCATCGCGCGGCGCTCCTCCGCCTTCGCCTGAGCGACGCGCTTGTCCGCTTCGGCCTGGTCGGCCTGCAGTCGCGAGCCGATGTTCTCACCGATGTCCACGTCGGCGATGTCGATCGAGAGGATCTCGAACGCGGTGCCCGCGTCGAGCCCCTTCGCGAGCACGGTCTTGGAGATCATGTCCGGATTCTCGAGCACGGCCTTGTGCGTCGCCGACGAACCGATCGTCGACACGATGCCTTCACCGACGCGCGCGATGATCGTCTCCTCGGTCGCACCACCCACCAAGCGATTGATGTTCGCGCGCACGGTCACACGCGCACGGGCCAGGACCTGGATACCATCCTTGGCCATCGCGGCGACCTTGCCGGCCGATGGATGCGGACAGTCGATGACCTTCGGATTGACGCAGGTCTGCACGGCCTCGAGCACGTTGCGACCCGCGAGGTCGATCGCCGCTGCACGGCGGAAGTCGAGTCCGAGGTTCGCGCGGTCGGCCGCGATCAACGCGCTGACGACGTTGATGACGTTGCCACCCGCGAGGTAGTGCGCCTCGAGTTCTCGGACGTTCAGGTCGATGCCTGCTTGGATCGAACTGATCTTCGCCGTCACGATCTGGGTCGGGTTGACCTTCCGCAGCTGCATGCCCACCAACTGGAACAGGCTGATGCTGGCCTTCGACATGTAGGCCCGCACCCAGAGGTTGATGAACTTGAAGAGGAAGATCGTCAGGACCAGCAGCAGGAGCAGCAGCGCTGCCACCACGTAGATCAGGATGTCGCTCGAACTCTGCGCGAGGAACGGCATGGGGAGGATGTTCATGGGGCTTGGTTGGAATTCGTGGCGGCGACGACGACGCGGTTGCCCTCGACGGCGACGACCCGAACGTCGGTGCCGCTCTCGATCATCTCACCGCGCGTGACGACGTCGACGCGCTTGCCGTCGAAGATGGCGAATCCGGCGGGTCGCAGATCGGAGGACGCGCGGCCGAACTGGCCGAGATAGCGTTCGATGCCTGGCTCCTCCGCGGCGCGCGTGACGTGTTCGTGTTCGGGACCGGAAAGCAGCAGCACTCTGCCGAACCGGGTCCTGGGCAGGACGCGCAACGAGTAGAACACGGTCACCGGGACGCCGATCGCACACGCGGCGAGGAACGAGAATCCGATGGCCTGGCCGTGCGAGAAGGCCATGAAGACCGTCGAGACCAGCGTCACCGCGGCGAGGATCGACAGGATGCCAGCCGAGACGAAGAAGATCTCGGCGACGACGAGTGCGAACCCGACGACGAGCAGCAACACGAGCCAGGGGATCGAGGCGGCGCCCGACTCCGAGCCGGATGCCGGCGCCACGACGACGCGGTTGCCCGAGACGTCGACCACGACGACCTCGGAACCACTCTCGACGAATCCGCCTTCGGTCACGACGTCGATCGGCTCGCCGTCGAGGTCCATGACGCCGGCCGGCCGAAGATCCGTTCGGGCCCTGCCCTGCCGGCCGACGAGCAGACCGCCGATCGAGGCCTCGATCCGCGTCGTCGCGTTCGCGTCGCCGGTGCGAGCGTCCGCGGGCGGCGGCAGCATCACTCGATTGAGCACCGGCACGTGCGGCAGCACCTTCCAGACGATGG
This sequence comes from Planctomycetota bacterium, assembly GCA_020425915.1. Classification (GTDB taxonomy): domain Bacteria; phylum Planctomycetota; class UBA1135; order UBA1135; family UBA2386; genus JAGQQZ01. The sequence continues at coordinate 7,512 of JAGQQZ010000352.1, forward strand.
CCGTCCCGACGATCACCAAGAGGAGCAGGAAGAGCAGCGACAGCAGGTTGTCGGTCAGGATCTGGGCCTGCGTCTCGTTCACGGGAACGACGAAGCTCTGCTGCGACAACACCAGCGCGGCGACCAACGCGATGAACCCGGCGGCGCCCGCGATGATCGTCCCCGGCATGACGAAGATCTCGACGCCGATCAGGATCACGCCGAGGAAGAACAGCATGATCTCGGTCCACTCCGCCAGGCCGACGAGGTAGCTGCTGAACATCCCGAGCGCGAGCAACAGGACTCCGAGCGCGCCCGGCACCGCGAAGCCGGGCGTCTTCACCTCGACGAGGAGCAGGATGAAGCCGAACACGAACAGGATCAGCTTCATCGATTCGAGCCAATCGACGGTGGTCTCGGACCAACTCGACTCGACCTTCACCGCCGCGTTCGGATCGACACCCATCCCGTCCTGCAGCGCCAGCTGCAGCGTGTCGAACGTGCCGCTGGAGAACCCGAATCGGCGGGCCTCGTCGGCGGTCAGCGTGAGCGGGGTGCTCAGCCCGAGTTCGTGCTGACTGCGGATCACTACCCCGCGATTCTCCAGGCCGCGCAACTCCTCCTGCCCGACCACCCGCACGACGTCGGCACCACCCTCGTCCTCGTAGGTGACCTCGAACACTCGCATCCGCGGATCGACCATGGCCTCGGCCAGGACCAAGAGGTCGCCGGTCTTGCCGCGCCGCTCGAGCAGCGAACGGACATCCGCCTTGAACGCGGAGAGCATCTTGCGACGCGCGTCGTCGTCGGCGATCTGCCGGGCACCCTGTGGACCGATCTCGATCGGCGTGATGGCGCCGAGCACCGCGCCCGGCGACATGTACGTCTCTCGACAAGCGAGCGACAGGTAGCCACCCGCCGACAGGGCCTGATTTCGCACGTAGGAGACGATGCTCACGCCGCTGTCGCGCATCGAAGCGAGCAACGACTCCACCTCGCGCATCGAATGCACGAGCCCACCCGGCGTGTCGATGTCGAGAACGATCCAGGCCACGCCGAGATCGCGCGCCTCGCCGATCGCGCGACGCACGAGCGCTACGGTCGACGATCCGATCGCTCCGTGGACCGGCACGACGAGCGCTTCCACCGGCGTCCGGTCGTCCGCCGCTCGCTGTGCACGGGCCGAATCGACGGCCAGGCACGCGGACAGGACGAGCCAGAGCGCGATCCAGCACCGCGTCAGCACGGCGCGAGATTCGGGACTCCGCTCGGAACGAGAATCGACCAGGGCCGTCAACACGTCGTCCGGTTTAGCACAACACGAGCGGGTTTTCGTCGAACTTCGCGAGGTTCGAGGGCGACACATCGATCGGAGAATAGACGTCGGAGGTTGCCGTAGGCGGCGCGCTCGTACGTTCGGGACCAGCGGTGAGAATCGTGTTGACCATGGTCCCTGCGACTCCACAATCCAAGCCGAACCAGATCGAGGAAGACATGACGGAGTCCCCCAAGCCTGAAGCCGAGTCGGCACCCGCGCCCACCGCAACGCCGGCCACCAAGCGCGAGTCGATGAGCGTGATCATCCGGCCATGGCCGAAGGTCATCTTCCTCTACCCGACGCTGCTCATGGCGGTCGGATGCTGGCTCTACACCCTGATCGCGGGCGATGGCTTCGGCGCCCAGGCGATGCCGACCGATGCGGCGGCGACCGGCGAGGCCGAGGCTGCCGCGGGCGCGAGTGGCAGCAACGTCGGCAACGTGTTCATGGCGGTGTTCTTCCTCAACCTGCTCGTGTTCAGCTTCGACTTCTCGCGGATCAAGTCGATCACGATCCTGATCGCGCTCGCCGCGGGCGGTTTCGGTCTCGCGTGGGCCGACGACAGGTGGGGCGTGGCCGGCAACCTGATGGGCGCGTTGTCGCTGATCGACATCCAGATGAACTCCCAGTTCTACGGCTGGATGGCGGCCTTCCTGTTCGTCTGCCTGCTGCTCGTGCTGGTCAACACGCGGTTCAACTACTACGAGATCAACCACCGCGAGATCCTCCACCATCACGGCTACCTCGGTGACATCACCCGCGTGCCGACGCAGGGACTCCGGTTCAACAAGGAGATCTACGACCTGATGGAGTTCGTGCTCCTGCGCAGCGGCCGACTGATCTTCGTCACGCCGACCGCGCACGAAGCGATCGTCATCGACAACGTGCCGAACGTGAACCGGGCCGAAGATCGGATCAAGAACTTGCTCTCGGTCGTCGCCGTGCGCATGGGCTGAATCGAGCGTTCGGAATCCGCGAATCGATCTCCATCCCGCCCCGCCGACCCACTAGGATTCCCCGCGCGGCCAACGGCCGCGAGACGCACGCGAGAGTGGCGGAATTGGCAGACGCGCAGGGTTTAGGTCCCTGTGGGGTTAATACCCCGTAAGGGTTCAAGTCCCTTCTCTCGCACTCGCATCCCACGATCATGAACTCGGCTTCGTCGCAGTCGACAATCCGAGTGGCTCTGCTATGCTCCCGGCTCGAACGCCGACTCCGGCGAGCTTTCTCGAAACGCTGACTCAAACATGACCCACGTCATCGCCCAACCCTGCATCGACGTAAAGGACAAGGCCTGTGTCGACGTTTGCCCGGTGGACTGCATCCACGGCAAGGACGACGACCCGATGCTCTACATCAACCCGGCCGACTGCATCGACTGCACCCTGTGCGTCGACGCCTGTCCGGTCACCGCGATCTTTGCCGAGGAGGATCTGCCGGAGGAGTGGAGCAACTACACGAAGATCAACGCTGACTACTTCGCCTCCTAACCGCTACTCGCGCCAGACTCGCTTCGCGCCGATCGGCCCCGATGGGCAGGCCCGGCTCGCCGAAGCGCACGTGATGATCGTCGGCGTCGGGGCGCTCGGCACGCATGCTGCCGACGCCCTCGCTCGCGCCGGTGTCGGCCACCTGACGCTCGTCGACCGTGACGTCGTCGAGGTCAGCAACCTCCAGCGACAGTGTCTGTTCGACGAGGAGGATGCGCGTCGGGCGCGACCGAAGGCGATCGCGGCCGCGACGGCGCTGCGCCGCGTCAACGAGTCGATCCGGGTCGACGCCGATTCCGAGGAACTGAGCGTCGAACGCTTCGATGCACTCGCGGATCGCCCGGACCTGATTCTCGACGGTACCGACAACTTCGCCGCTCGCATGTTGATCAACGATCTCGCGATCCGCGACGGCGTCACTTGGATCTACGCCGCGGCCGTCGGTTCGACCGGCCGGGCGATGACGATCGTGCCAGGCCGCACGCCGTGCTTGCGATGCCTGATGCCGACCCCGCCACCGACGGCGGAGGTCGGCACCTGCGAGTCGATGGGCGTCTTGTCGACGGCGATCACGAGCGTCGTGTCGTTCCAGGTCACCGAAGCGCTGCGTTGGCTGTGCCGTGGTGAGTTCACCCGCGGTGTGTGGGTCTGCGATCCGTGGGAGACGATCGCGGAACTGCGCATGCGCCATACGGCCCCCGACCCGAACTGCGACTCCTGTGGACGCGGCGAACTCCCCGCGCTGCGAACTCGCGCCGAGTCGGCCACTCCATTGTGCGGACGCAACGCGGTCCAGGTGATGCCGCACGCGACGGGCGGCGTGGACCTTCGGAAGCTCGCCGACGGACTCGGCGATTGGGCGTCTTCGGTGGAGTGCTCGCACCAACTGCTGCGGTTCCAGGCCGACGACGCGCGCTTCACCGTGTTTCGGAGCGGACGTGCACTCGTGTTCGGCACCGACGACGCAGGGCGCGCGAGGATCCTCTACGACCGCTACGTAGGGCTGTGAACCCGTCGCTCTACCTCGACCACGCCGCAACCAGCTTCCCCAAGCCGCCGACGGTGTCCGCCGCGGTGCAACGCTGGTTCGAGACGCTCGGCGTCAGCGAGAACCGCGGCGATGGCTCGGCTCGCACGATCGTCGCCGACGTGGTCGCAGACGTGCGCGCACGACTCGCCCGCCGCTGCGGCGTCCCGCGTGAGCGCGTCGCGTTCTGCTCGGGCGCGACCGAGGCGCTCCACCTGACGTTCTCGGGCCTGCTCCAACGGGGTCACCGAGTCCTGACGACCGACCTCGAGCACAATGCCGTCGCGCGCCCGCTCGCCGCGCGCGCCGCCAACGGCGAGATCGAATTGGAGCGCATTCCCGTCCTGCCGGACGGGAGTCTGGACCTCGACGTCGCGACCGCGCGCTTGCGAGAAGGCCGGTTCGATCTGCTGGTGTTCGCGTCGGCGAGCAACGTGACGGGCCTTGTCGTCGACGCCGGAGCGCTCGTCGAGGCGGCGCGCCAACACGGATGCCGAACGATCTGCGACGCGAGCCAGTCCGCCGGTCTGCTCCCGCTCGACTTCGGCGCCGACATCGTCGTCGCTTCCGCCCACAAGAGCCTGCTCGGCCCGCCCGGGCTGGGGTTCCTCGCCGCACGTCCGGATGTGGAACTCACCCCGACCAAGCTCGGCGGTACCGGCTCGGGCATGGCCAGCGATCGTCATCCTGCGGATTGGCCACGAGGCATGGAGGCCGGGACGCCGAACACACCAGCGATCTTCGGCCTCCAGGCATCCCTGGATTGGATCGACGAGCGCACGGAGCCGAGCCTCCTGGCGCACGGACTCGCCTGGTGCGATGCGTTCTTGGACGCGTGCTCGGACGTCGTCGAGACGATCGCGCTGCCTCCGAGGGATCGACGCGTTCCGATCGTCAGCCTGCGATCCGCGGAGTTCGATCCCGCCGAACTCGGTGCGATGCTCGCCGAACAGGGAA
>JAGQQZ010000353.1 GCA_020425915.1 Planctomycetota bacterium
CAGGATCGTCGCCGACTCCGGCAACACCTTCGCCTCCTTCTGGAGATGGCGGGCGATGACGGCGAGGATCGCGGTCTTGCCGGCGGCGGGCCCGCCGCTGAACACGACGCGACGGATCGGGTCGGACTTCTGGGTCCGGTTCTTCTTCGTGGCCACGGCTCGTTCATGTTAGCGCGCGCGGCGCGGGGGTCGAGGAGTGCGTCGACGATGGTCGGCCACGCTCTCCGGGCTGAGAATCGGACTCGCAACCGAGAGAGAATCGCCGCGTCGATCGGGCACGATCCGCGCTTCTGCCGCCGATTCTCCGGTCGGGCATGCGGCTTGTAGGTCGCGGGGCATGATCCGGCACCTAGAAGGCGACATTCTGCTCTCCGAGGCCCAGTACATCGCGCACGGCATCGCGCCGAACGACGACTTCAAGCAGGGCCTCGCGCTCGCGCTGCGCGAGCAGTGGCCGGCGATGTACAACGACTTCCGGCACCACTGCCACCAGTCGCACCCGAAGGCCGGCGAGATCTGGGTCTGGGGCGGCGCGGGAGGTGCTCGCATCGTCAACCTGATGACGCAGGACGCGGCCTACGGCAAGGGCGCCAAACCGGGCAAGGCGACCGCGTCCCACCTCAACAAGTGCCTGCGCGCGCTGCGCAAGTTCTGCGACGACGAGAACGTCGAGAGCGTCGCCCTGCCGCGGATCGCGACCGGCGTCGGCGGCATGGCCTGGGAGGAGGTCGAACCGCTGATCCAGAAGCACCTCGGCGACGCGAAGACCGACGTCAGGGTCTACACGACCTACCACGCGGGCCAGAAGGCGGCCGAGTAGCGCGCCGCGTCGGGGTCCGATTCGGGTGCATCCGGACCGGATCCTCGGCGAAGATCCTCGGGTGACCGCTCGCCCCGCCAAGATCCCCGCACTCCGCGTGACCGCCGTCAACGAGCGGCCGCTCCGCGAGGACGCGGCCTTCGTGCTGTACTGGATGACGGCGTTCCGCCGCCCGCGCTGGAACTTCGCGCTGCAGCACGCGGTCGATCGGGCGACGGAGCTCGACCTGCCGCTGGTCGTGCTCGAGGCGTTGCGCTGCGACTACCGCTGGGCCAGCGACCGACTGCACGCGTTCGTGCTCGACGGCATGGCCGACAACGCGCGCGCGTTCGCCGACGCCGGCGTGCGCTACCACGCCTACGTCGAGCCGGAGCAGGGCGCGGGCAAGGGACTGCTCGAAGCGCTCGCCGCGCACGCCGCCGTCGTCGTCACCGACGAGTTCCCGTGCTTCTTCCTGCCGCGCATGGTGCAGGCCGCCGGTCGGAAACTCGACGTCCGCCTCGAGCAGGTCGACGGCAACGGACTCATGCCGCTGCGCGCGACCGATCGGGCGTTCCCGACCGCGCACTCGTTCCGTCGCTTCCTGCAGAAGAACCTGCGTGAGCACCTCGAGGAGTTCCCGGTCGCCGATCCGCTGCGCTTCCTCGTCGGCGGCGATCCCGTCGAACTGCCGCCCGACGTCGATCCGATCTGGCCGGCGGTCCCCGCCGACGTGCTCGCCGGCGATCGCGACGACTTCCTCGCCGCGTTGCCGATCGACCACGACGTGCGCCCCGTCGCCGAGCGCGGCGGCTGCGAGGCCGGCGAAGCGCGGCTGACCGACTTCGTCGCGCATCGCCTCGGCGGCTACGACGAGGATCGCAACGACGTGCAGAAGGACGGCGCCAGCGGCCTGTCGCCCTACCTGCACTTCGGCCACGTCAGCTCGCACCACGTCGTCGCCGAAGTGCTCGGCGCCGAGGACTGGACGCCGGACTGCCTGTCCGCCGACACCAAGGGCAGCCGCTCGGGCTGGTGGGGCGCGTCGTCCGCGACCGAAGCCTTCCTCGACCAGATCGTCACCTGGCGCGAGCTCGGCTACGTGTTCTGCTTCCACCGACAAGACGACTACGACCGCTTCGAGTCGCTCCCCGACTGGGCGCAGGAGACCCTCGCCGAACACGAAGGCGACGGCCGCGACCCCGTCTACTCGCTCGCCGACTTCGAAGCCGCCGAGACCCACGACGAGCTGTGGAACGCCGCCCAGAACCAACTCCGCCGCGACGGCAAGATCCACAACTACCTACGCATGCTGTGGGGCAAGAAGATCCTCGAGTGGAGCCCGACCCCGCGCGAAGCCCTCGCGGTCATGATCGAGCTCAACAACATGTACGCGCTCGACGGCCGCAACCCGAACTCCTACAGCGGCATCTTCTGGACGCTCGGACGCTTCGACCGACCGTGGGGCCCGAAGCGTCCGGTGTTCGGCAGTGTGCGATTCATGAGCTCGGACAACACGGCGCGGAAGATGCGGGTGAAGGAGTACGTCGAGGAGTTCGGGGACAAGGCGTCGCAGGGGGAGTTGTTCGGGTAGGTCGCGGCGCCTGCCGACCCGACGTGCTTCCAGACGGTCGGCGTCCGTCATTCGGTGTTCGGACCCGGCTCAGCACGTTTCGAGACCGGGACTGTTGTCTGCGTGAGCCCGTCGAGTATCGTTCGCGGACCCCTTGCGCCGACTTCGGTCGGCGTGTGAACGACCTGAATCGGAGCGTGGCGCAGCCTGGTAGCGCACCGCCGCGTTCCACCGTCTTGCGCTGGATGCGAACCCGACGACTGCGTCACTTCGCGATGGCGTGAGTTGAACGAGCGGCCTTGCGTGGCCGTCTCGTTCCGCTAGCTTGCTACCAACCGATCGGAGCGTGGCGCAGCCTGGTAGCGCACCTGCATGGGGTGCAGGGGGTCGGAGGTTCAAATCCTCTCGCTCCGACCATATCTTACCTCTAGCTGAAGACGCAGGTTACGTCGCCTGCGTGCACCCGCCGCTCGCGGTGGAGCAGCCCGGAATGGTGGTAGTCCTACCACTTAACTCGGAGTGCACGCATGCCACGTCCCAAGTCTCTGACGCCGAAGTACCGGCTTCACAAGCCCACCGGCCAGGCCGTCGTTCGAATCGACGGCCACGACCACTACCTCGGGAAGCACGGCTCGGGGGAGAGCAAGGAGCGCTACGGCGCTCTCGTAGCCGACTTCCTCACGGTCGGCAGCAGGCTCGAACCCGAGCCCGACCCCCGGGGTGAGCGGACGGTGAACGAGGTCATCGCTGCCTACTGGGAGCACATCGAGAAGTCGGGCCGCTACATGAAGAACGGCCAGCCGACTTCTGAACGGAGTTGGATCCGCGACTCGCTCCGACCGCTGTGCGCCCTCTTCGGGGAAACACCCGCGGCTGCGTTCGGCCCGAGGCGGCTGCACGCCGTGAGGACTTGGCTGATCGAATCGAGTCTGTCCAACGGCAGGAAGCTCGGACGAGGCACGGTCAACGCTCGAACGAGACGCATCGTCATGCTGTTCCGTTGGGCAGCGGAGATGGAACTCGTCGAACCGTCTGTCTGGCACGGGCTCCAGGCAGTGCGGGGTCTTCGTCGAGGTGAGTCGAATCAAGTGACGGAGTCTCGGGGGATCCAAGCGGTTCCTTGGGAGGTCGTCGAAGCGACTCTCGAGCACCTGAATCCTGTCGTCGCCGCGATGGTGCAGCTTCAGTGGCTCACCGGGATGCGGCCCGGCGAGGTGCGGACCATGCGAACTCGCGAGATCGACCGCACGGGCGATCTGTGGGTCTATCGACCTGACACGCACAAGAACGAGCACCACGATGTTGAGTGCGAACGACTCCTCGGTCCGCGTGCGCAGGAGGTCGTGCGTCCGTTCTTGCGAGCCGACCCGACGGAGTTCCTGTTCTCGCCGCGCGATGTGGAGCTTCTGCGAAACCAAGATCGACGAGAAGCCCGAGTGCTCCCCCTCTGGCCGTCGCACAAGGCGAGATTGAAGGACGCGCCAAGAGATGCGCTTGGCGAGTGCTATTCGACCCACTCCTATAGGCGAGCCGTTCACCGCGCGTGCAAGCAAGCCGGGGTCGGAACGTGGAGTCCGAACCAGCTTCGTAACTCAAAGGCGACAGAAGTTCGAAGGCAGTTCGGGCTGGAGGCCGCGCAGGTTGTTCTGGGGCACACCTACGCCGACGTCACCCAGGTCTACGCGGAGCGGGACCAAGAGCTCGCGCGGAGAGTTGCGCGAGAGACTGGATGACCCAAGTCGGAGTTGCTCAGCTCGAGGAGCGAGCGGCGGCCGTGTGCGGCGTCGCTACGAGGTCGGAAACAGTCGTTCATGGAAGTCGGACAAGGCCTTGATCGCGAGTTCCATGGCCCGTGTCACCATCGACGTCGTCACCGCCACGTCGTGTCCTTCTCGCTCGAGGGAGCCCGACTTGTCGAGATACTTGCGGTCAACGACTCCAGCGTTGTGCGTCACGGGGTGGCGTGCCTCGAAAGTTCTTTCAAGCTCAGTCCGCTCGCTGGCGTCAAGAGCGGCAAACACGTCTTGCGCAACGAGATCGACCGACGCGATCGTCGCGCGCGAGACACTTTGAAACGCGTTGCCGCACTTCTTCACGCGCTTCTCGGCATCAAGTGCAGGCATGCCGCTCTCGAGGAGCCTGCGATGGACCAGCCGCCGAGCGACGGCCTCGAAGGTCGAAACCACATCTTCGAGTGCGTTCTCGAGATCTCGAGCCGCAACACGTGCCCCAAGTCGCTCCCGCCGATTCTGAACGTCGCCGAGCATCGCTCGAACTACCTTGAACTCGGCTTCAACGGCTTCCAGGAACAAATCGGAACCACAGTCGGGGCACCAAGTTGCGAGTCCGAAGACCGCGAACGCCACGGAGCAGACAGGGCAGACGAGGTCTCGACGCAGTTGCTGCTCCACAGGTGGCGTGACGAGCCGGGGAGTCGGGCGCCGCGACGTCAGCTCGATGGACATGAAGTCTCCGAGACTCTTGCGCCGCTGCCCAGGCCGAAGGCCGAAGGCGTCCCGCAGCATTCCATCCACGAGTTTGGAGACACTCTGCTGCGCCTCTCGAGAGACCAGGTCTCTGGCGTACCTTCGCTGAGACTCGGTCGAGAACTCCTGAGGGTCGCCGACCTGCGCGCAGTAGGGGCAAGCCATCGACGAGGAGTCAGTCTGCCCGGTTCCAGGCTTCACCTTGAAGTACTTGGGCTTGCACTCTGCTGCTGGGCACTCACGGCCCAGCATCCCCTCCTCGTCGGTCG
>JAGQQZ010000354.1 GCA_020425915.1 Planctomycetota bacterium
ACGTGAAGGTGACGGGGCAAACGGGGGGAGCCCCCTCGTCTTGCCTTCGATCCCGAGCGCTCGCGAGCCGAGCACCCAACAACGTAGGCGACGCGCGCGATACCGAATCCCCCGCGAGGACTACCACGCTGCGTCACCAGCCTCTCTCCGCAATGCCATGCCCCAGTCCCGGACGATCCCGCGAATCCTCACGACGATCTCGGTTCTCGCCCTCCTCACGACGACTGTCGTCTCGTTCTCGATCCTCAACTACGTCCGGAAGTCGGCCCGGCGCGACGTGCGGATCGAGCGGCAGCTCGCGCGGATCGACGCGTGGTTGACCACTCCAGTGCTCGACGGCCTGAAGTTGGCCGAATTGCGTGGGCAGCGGGTCAAGTACCGCGAGTTCGAACTTCGGCTCAGCGAGGAACTCGACCAACTCATGGCGCTGGCGTGGCCGCAGCTCCCGTACGAGCCGTTCCACGTGCCAACTCCCGAACTCGGTGACGTGGAGTTCCAGGCGTATCAATGGGCCTGCAATCTGCTCGCGATCTGCAGTTGGATCGAGAAGGGCGAGGATCCCGATGCGCGGGCCGAGCTGGACGCACATCTCGAGAAGGCCGACGAGTTCGTGCTCCGCGACGGCGATGCCGAGTTCTACGGCAACCCGTTCGACTTCGAGGTCGCGGACAAGTCGCTGCGCGCGCCGTGGCACAGCGCTTTCAGCCAAGCGTTCGTCCTCGTCGCGATGCTACGAATCCACGAAGTGACCGGTGAAGCGCGATTCCTCGAGCGCGCGCATCGCGTGTACGAGGCGATCGCGCGCGTACGGACCCGCGATCAGGCCGCACCGTGGGTCACGTTCGTCGACGACTCGCAGTATCTGTGGTTCGAGGAGTACGTCGCGCCGGCGCCCGAGCCGCGCGTCCTGAACGGTCACCTGTACACCGTGATGGCGATCTACTCGTATCACCGCGTCGCGCCGAGTGCCGAGACCGAGCTGCTCCTGCGCGCCGGACTGACGACCGTGCAGCGCTACCTGTGGACGTTCCGCCGACCCGGCATGGACAACCGCTACGGCCTGGGTCTCGGCGAGCTTCGCGACTACAGCCCGCAACGCTCGGTCGACCAACAAGCGTGGCTCTACGCAGTCACGGGCGAGGAGATGTTCGACGAGGCGCGGCGCGCGTTCTTGACCGACATGCGATTCTGAACGGGCCCGCGATCAGCGCAGGGTTTCGCTCTGGAAGAATTCGACGCGATCGAGAACGAGGTACACGACGAATAGCGCTGCTGCGATCGCGGCGATCGAGACTCCGGCGAATCGCACGTGTCGGCTCGTCGTGTCCACGCGATCGGTCGCCGTGGCAGTCAAGCGAACGACGCCCGAACTGAATGCGGCGATCGCTGCAATCAGAGCTGCGTGTGCGACTCCGGCAAGCATGATGCCAGGTTGGTCGAGCACGCTGCCCACGTGAAGGATGTTCGCGCCGAATCCGACGACCGCCGCGCAAGCGAGCGCGTCCGCGATCGGGTTGCGGAGTCCGTGGGCCGCACCGCGAGCAGGTGTCGCCAAGAACGTCGGCACGACCAGCGAGGCGAGCAACCCCAAGTCGCCGATCGGGAACTCCCGATACGACCCGAGCATGCGCGGCCAGTAGAAGGTGACGAGTGGAATGGCGCACAACAGCGCGGCGATACCGATTCCCGAGAGGCTGCGATGGTCGGCGTCGATCCGTGGCGCCGTCAGTTGATGTCTCAACGGCAGGCAGACGAACGCGCTGAACATCGCGGCGTAGACCGGAGCCATCACGAGGACGTGGATAGGCGGGCCGATTTCCAACGGATCGCGCATCACCTCGAACAGCTCGACGGCGCCGAGCATCATGCCCGCGAACGCCCCGAGCATCGCGCCACGATCGAGCAAGTCCGTGACCCTGGCGAGTTCGCGTCGCTCCGCTTCCGATGGCGGCAACTCGACGAAGGCTGCATGCAGCCATCGTCGCGCGGAGGCGACGCCGAGCGTCGCGGCGGCCAGCAGGATCGCGGTCCCGACGACCAGAACGAACGTCGGTATCGAGATGAGTGCCTCCGGCTGTCCGAGAGACCGAGCATGGGCGGTCAGGAGTAGCGTCGGCCCGGCGACGAACCCGACCAGGAACCGCGTGTTGCAGCGCATCCCGGTTCTATCGTCGGGTCACCGTTGGTCGAAGTATCCGATGCGCCAAGTCTCGTTGAGATGGAATCGTGGCCCTCCGGCGGAAACCGACCGCGGTGTTTCTCGACTGTTGGGCAGGTGGCGAACGCAGTTCGTATCGGATGTGTGAGTTCTCCCGACCTGGAGCCCTGCGTAACCAGCCACCGCACGACGCCTAGAACCACCTGACCCATGCGAATCCTCAGTCCTATCATCATTC